>CAZMRP010000011.1:0-24061 GCA_964568275.1 uncultured Myxococcales bacterium | reverse complement strand
ACGCTGGCGGCGGGCGGCTGCACGGGCGGCCTGCGCTGGGCCGGCTGCTGGTGCTGGTTCGACGACGGGCCGCCGGAAGACCCGACCTGCTGGGACTAGCGTCCCCGAACGTCGTCGTGGTCGTCGTCGTGGTCGTCGCCGAGCGGTCTCCGAGGCCCCGCGGCGGCGCCCCTAGACGTTTCGAGCCCACTCGATCAGGACCTGGGCCACCTCGGGGCGGGTGAACTCGACCGGGGGGATCTGGCCGGCGCGGAGCATGTCGCGCACCTTGGTGCCCGACAGCACGACGCGGTCTTCGGGCGGGTGCGGGCAGGTCTTGACCGACGCCATGTTGCCGCACTTGCGGCAGAAGAAGCTGTGGTCGAAGAAGATCGGCGTGGCACCCAGCTCCTCCGGCCCGAACTCGCGGAAGATGTGGTGCGCGTCGAAGGTGCCGTAGTAGTTGCCGACGCCCGCGTGGTCGCGGCCGACGATGAAGTGCGTCACGCCGTAGTTCTTGCGCACCAGGATGTGATGGATCGCCTCGCGCGGCCCGGCGTAGCGCATCGCCATCGGCAACACCGAGAGCAGCGCGCGGTCCTTCGGGTAGTAGCCGTCGAGCAACACCTCGTAGCAGCGCATCCGCACGTCGGCCGGGATGTCGTCGCTCTTGGTGGCGCCGACGATCGGGTGCAAGAGCAGCCCGTCGACCATCTCCAGCGCGCACTTCTGCAAGTACTCGTGGGCGCGGTGGACGGGATTGCGCGTTTGAAAGGCCACGACGGTGCGCCAGCCGCGCTCCTCGAAGAGCTTCCGCACGTCCGCGGGGTCGCGGTGGTGCGCCGGGAACTCGACCGGCATCGGGCGCTGCAGGATGGTGACGCGACCGGCGAGGTTCACCTCGCCCGCCTCCTCGAACAGGTACTTGACCCCCGGGTGGGCCAGGTCGGTGGTCCGGTAGACGTTCTGCGCCTCGCGCGGCTTGTCCGGGGCGAAGCGCTCGGAAACCTTCACGGTGGCCAGCGCCTCGCCGTCCTCGCCGACGATGGCGACCTCCTCGCCGTCCTTCACCCCGGCGGCGAAGTCCTTGGGGACGCCGAGGGTGATCGGGATGGCCCAGGGGAGGCCGCCGGCGAGGTGCATGCGGTCGACGACGGCGTCGTAGTCGGCGCGGCCGAGGAAGCCGGTCAGCGGGGAGTAGCCGCCGCCGGAGAGCAGCTCGAGGTCCGCGCGAACGCGCTCGTGGGCCGGGATCGCGCGGAGCTTCTTCGCCGCCTTCAGCCGTTCGGACCGCTCGGCCTCGGGCGCCCACAGGTTGACGAGCGTACCGCCGTGGGGAGCCACCGTCTGTGCCATGGTCGTGTCCTCCTGTCGTCCCCCGGGGTCCGGTTCAGGCGAGGTAGCCGTGGGTCCGGATCGCCGCGACGATCTTCTTCGCCGATTCGTCGATCGACTCCTCGGCGGTCCGGACCACCACCTCGGCCTTCTCGGGCGCTTCGTAGGGGTCGGAGACGCCGGTGAACTGGGGGATCTCGCCGGCGATCGCCTTCTTGTACAGCCCCTTGACGTCGCGCTTCATGCACTCCTCGAGCGGGCAATCCACGAACACCTCGAGGAAGTCGCCGCAGAGCTTGCGGTTCTCGTCGCGGATGGCGCGGTAGGGGGAGATCGCGGCGGTGATGGCGACGACGCCGTTGCGGGCGAGCAGGTGGGCGACGTAGCCGATGCGGCGGATGTTGGTGTCGCGGCCTTCCTTGGAGAAGCCGAGCCCCTTGCACAGGTGCGTGCGCACCTCGTCGCCGTCGAGGATCTCGACCTTCCTGCCGGCGGCCTTGAGGTCGACGGCGACCTTCTCGGCGAGGGTCGACTTGCCCGAGCCCGAGAGCCCGGTGAACCAGAGAACGAAGCCCTTCGCGGTGCCGTCCGCCATCCCAACCTCCTGCGCCGTCGCGGCGCCCCGCCCCACGGCAGGGGATAGTAGAAAGCGCCCCGAGGGGCAAGAAAGTCGAGCAGTCGAGGAGGAGGAGGTCGAGGGAAGCGAGGTCGTGGTCGGACGGACACAGAGCGCGTCGAGGTGGACCGCCGGGGCGCCCCGCGCGTCCACCTCGAGCTGGAGTCGCGGCTCGTGGTCGCCGCAGGCGTAGCGCCAACTCCCGTCGGAGTAGTAGCCGTGGCCGTCCAGGAGGTAGCGGTAGGTTCCGGCGGCGGGGTCGCAGGAGTACTCGATGTCGAATCGCATCCAGCGTTCGGCAGTCCAACGCACGACCTCGAGGCCCCCCTTCTCGATCCAGCCGGCCCGGGTGAAGGTGCCGACGGGAGCGACCACGGGCTGCAGGTCGCACGCGAATCCGGCGCAGGGCGGCCAGTCGGCGACGGCGGGCAGCCAAAGGTGGAAGGTGACCGCGTGGCCGCCTGCGCTCCCGACGGCCCGGTCGGCTCGGGCTCGGCAGCCGAACTCCGTCGGGTCGTCGCCGGGGTCGGTGACGCGCAGGGCGCGGTCGCCGGAGCGGGAGAGGCCGGCGGCCGAGACGACGGTCGCGCAGGGAGTCTCGCAGTCCGGGTCGGCACAGCCTGTGAACGGGGCCGGGTCCGTCTCGAAGTCCCAGCTCTCGACGCAGCCGCAGAACGCGGCGTCCTCGTCGGTCGCCCCGTCGCAGTCGTCGTCCAGGCCGTTGCAGAGGTCGGCGTCGAGGGTACGGCAGCCGTTGCTCCAGCGGCAGTCGAAGCAATCGTTCCAGCCGAGGGACCGGCAGTCGGTCAGGCACGGCCGCGGGGGATCGCCGTCGCACTCCTCGGCCGGTTCGATGGTTCCGTTCCCGCACCCGGGGGCGTCGGGCACGCCGACGTCGAGCGCGTCGGGCACATCGTCGTCGCCGGCGTCGGCGTCGGCATCCGCGGCGGCGGCCTCCCGACAGATGCAGACGGGGCCGTCGCAGAGGCCGTCGGCGAAACCCAGCTCGCGGCACCGAGGTTCGCAGGCACCGTCGGCGCACGGAGGCTCGACGATCTCCGCGGCGTCCTCTTCCGGCAGATCCTCGACCGTCGCGTCCTCGGCATCGGGTCCGGATTCGACCATGTAGCACTCGCACCTGGCGCTCATCGAGAACCAGCCCAGGGACACACAGGCTCCGGTGCTGTAGCCCGACGCGTGGCACTCCCGACCGCAGGCGTCGTCCTCGCAGTACGGGCCGGCATCGTAGTCGGACGTCCCGCAGCCGCCGCTGTCGCTGTCTCCCGAGTCGCGAAACAGGCAGTCGCCGAAGCAGCTCAGCCCCGCGAACACGACCAGCAGCAACGCCCGCTTCACCATGCGGAGTCCCCCGTCCGACGCACGAGAAGCGTAGCATGGCCACGGCCTCGGGCCAGTCGGGTCCGCGCGGCCGAGCCGAACCGTCGGTGACCGGGAGGCGCCGCGACTGGACGCGTCTGCATCACGATGCCAGCGTGCGTCTGGGGAGCGTGCGTGCCGCGAACTCCACCCCCGGTGGAGACCTGCAACGGCATCGACGACGGCGACGGACGGACGGACGAGGGCGTCTCGTGTGCCGTTCCGGAGCCTGCGGTCGATACGCCGATCGACGACCAGCACGGCGTCCACGGCACGGCGGTCGACGACGTCTGGGCCGTCGACGGGCCGGCCAACCTGCTGCATTGGGACGGCAGCGCCTGGTCGCGGACGAGGCCCGGCAGCTCCTCGAGCTCGAGTCGCAACGCCGTCGCCGGCTCGGGAAGCGCGGACGCGTGGGCCGTATCGACCTGCATCTTCGACCGCTGGAACGGGACCTCCTGGTCCCTCCTGGATGCGGTCTGGTCGTTCTGGGGCTGCGCGCACTTCGGACTCCTGGCCTTCTCGCCTTCGGACGCCTGGCGGGTCGGGAACTGCGACTGGGTTTCACGATGGGACGGCGGGAGTTGGAACCAGATCGACCTGGGCGGCACGGAATCCGGCCGGTTCGAGGACGTGTGGGGTGTGAGCAGCGCCGAGTTGTGGGCGGTCGGCCGTCGCGCGAGGATCATTCGCCGGCAGGAGTAGGCGGCGCGGCAGCGGCAGGCTCCGGCCGCCGGTCGTCCCGTTCGGCGCCGCCCGCGGCCGTCCGGCCCGAGTCGCCCGGTCGACCGGCTCAGAACCGACAGACCATCAGCGCCCGCGAGTCCTCCGCGATCTGCGGTGCGACGCTCGCGCGCCGGAAGAACAGCTCATGGCAGGCGTGGTCGGACCACTCGGGCGGCTCGTAGTACCAGCCGTCTTCCAGCGGGTCCCCGCCGCACTCCGGTGCGAACGGGTTGCGCTCCGCCTGGCGGATCAGGCACCACCGCCGCGGCACGCCGAAGCCCTCCCCGGTCTCCAGGCCGAGGTCCCGTTCCAGCGGCTCGCAGCGCGCACCGGTGGACGGGTCGCGGCACGGCCCCAGCGTGTCCAGGTCGAGCGTCGTCGCCGCCGGGCACCACGCCGCCGGACAGCTCGCGTCCTCGTCGCACGCCCGGTCGTCGGAGAGCCGCTCCAACACGAAGCACGCCGCCATGCACGTCGTCGCGTCGAACCTCGGCTCCTCGTGCAGGCAGACGCGGTCGTCGGAGAGGTTCTCGACGATCGCCCCGGTGATCCCGCGGGTGGCGTCGGTCCAGTCGGTCTTGCAGATCGAGTCCACGTAGGTCGGGATGCTCTTGCCCATCTCCGCAGCCACGGTCACCAGCCGTCGTGGCGGATAGGCCAGCCCCATCGTGGTCCGACAGGACGGCACGAGTTCGGCCGGGAACCGGACATCGACCTCCTCCTGCATCTGGGGAATTCCCAGGCAGCCGTCGAGCTCCTCGCCGGGGCCGATGCACTGCGGCGCGTCCGGCGGCACGCCGATGATCATCCCCACCGTCATCCGTCCCGGGGCGCCGGGCCGTGCGGCCGGCAGCCCGTGGATGTAACGTTCCACCGGATACACCAGCTCCGGGTGGAAGTGGCAGCGGAGGTTCAGGTGGCCCAGGTCCTCGCGGCGCTGGTCGAACATCTCGGGGTGCGCGGCGTCCACCGAGCAGTCGTCCTCGTCGGTGACGAAGAACAGCGCCAGCAGCGAGTCGTCGCGCAGGAATCCCTCGTTGCAGCCGCCCGGCGCGCCGTTGGTAGTGATCGCCGCCAGGGCGGCCTCGAGCGGCTGTTCGAAGCCGCATCCTTGGTCCCCCAGGGTCGCGAGGCAGTTGAAGTCCCGCGCCAACGCCTCGGGCATGCACGGCTCCGCCAGCCCGTCGCAAGACAGGAACGTCGGATACGGTCCGATGCAGTCGGCGAGCTCGGGACTCGGCCGGCTCTGCAGGCAGCCGCGGTACCCGCCGTCCGACAGCGGACACGTGCCGACCGTGAACCCGCCGGTCCCCATGTCGGGCGAGATCACTCCCAGGTGCAGGTCCTCCACCGCCGGGTGGATCGGGTCGCCCGAGTACGGGTCGAGCGGCGGGTCGAGCAGGTCGGCGATCAGCTCGGGGAATCGCTGCGTCAGCGCGTCCTGTTCTTCCCGCATCGAGAACGACTCGTCGACGAGCACCAGGATATCGAGGCGTGTCGGGCCCGGCTCGCGGACCCACAGGTTCAGCACCGTGTCGGGGAAGATCCCCGAGCCGCCGTCGGGACCGGCCTCCGTGGTGCCGTCGGCGTCCGCGTCGGCTGCGGCGTCGCCGGAATCCGCGGGCGGCTCCGCGTCGGCGTCCGCATCGCCGCCGGCCGGGTCGGGGAGGCACCACAGCCCGCTGTCGTCCGGGTGGTAGCCGGGGAAGCAGGCACAGACCGGCGTGCCGTCCGGACCCGCGCCGCAGTACCCGTGGCCGCCGCAATCGATCCCGAGGCACGGATTGTCCGGGTCGTTCGGTGCGCAGGTGGTGCCGGCCGGGCCGGGGTGGTAGCCCGCCTCGCAGACGCAGTACGGCGTCGTCTCGTCGGGCAGCACGGCGCAAGCACCGAATCCCGAGCAATCGATCCCCTCGCACGGGTCGTGCGGGACGTTTCCGCCGCAGTCGCACCCGGCGAGAAGCAGGGCGCACGCCAGACCCAGGCGCCGCTTGGTGCTCTTCATCGCAACCTCTCCGACGCCGATTGTAGCACGAGGTCGGAAGCGCGGCAGGGAGACGAACAGCAGACGAACAGGTGTCGGGGTTCGGCGAACCTCGCGGAGTGGGACTCGACACACGGGGGAACGTCCGACGTGTTGGCAGCCTGCGAAGGACAACGTATCATCTTGGCGGGCGGGGACGGCATGAATTGGAAGCATCGTCTCGAAGCGGCACGCCCGATCGGGCGTTCGACCGACCGCGCGAGGCCGCGGCTTGCAGTCCTCATCGCCGCCTGCACAGGCTGCTGTACGTCCCACCATGCGGAGCCGGACGGCGCCTCGTCGGAGCACGGACCCGACCTCGCCGACCTCAGCCTTGAGGACGGCGACCTGCGCGAGGCTCTCCTCGATGTCATGTCCGCGGAGGATCTGGGTGCCGATGACCCGACGCCGGAAGCGGTGGACGCTCCCGAAGACGCCGCCGTCCTCGACGTCACCGACGTCGCCGACGACGATGCGGCCGACCGCTCCGCGGACGACGGCGAGGACGGGAGAGCCGACGACGCGCTCGAGGACACGACCGACGAGGCCGACGGCGAGACGGGCCCGTGCCCGTCCGGAATGGTCTTCGTCCCGGCCGGACCGTTCGTGATGGGCAGCGATCCGTACGAGGGCCTCGCGGACGAGGAGCCCGAACACATCGTCACCGTCTCCGCCTTCTGCATCGATCGACGGGAGGCGACGAACGCCGAGTACCGCTCGTGCGAATACGCGGGAGCCTGCAGCCCTCGCGTCGCGGACTGCGGTCCCGACCACCATCCGGTGCTGTGGGTCGATTGGGATCGCGCCAATGCCTACTGCGCCTGGAAGCATGGGCGGCTGCCGACCGAGGCCGAGTGGGAGAAGGCCGCCCGGGGAGGCTGCGAGCTGGTTCCGCCCGAGACATGCGGAGACGAGGACGAACGCCGCTTCCCGTGGGGGGAGGAGGATGCCGACTGCCGGCGGGCCAACTCCTTCTCCTGCGTCGGCGGCGCCGCCCCAGTCGGCGTCCATCCGGAGGGTGCAAGCCCGTACGGCGTCGAGGATCTGGCCGGCAACGCATTCGAGTGGGTCCAGGACGTCTACGGCCGGGAGTACTACGCCACGTGCGTGGACGGTTGCACGGATCCGACGGGGCCGGACCTCCCCTCGTCGACCCACGCGGCGCGCGGCGGAAGCTGGGCCACGGCGGCGGGCCGGATCCGCGTGTCGGCACGAGCCAGGGCGGACTACATCGCCTACCTCGGCTACCTCGGCGTCCGATGTGTCCGGCTACCGCTCGCTGCAGATTGATCCCCGGGGACGGACTATGGACGGCCGCCCGGCTGGACGACTCGACGCCCGACGGACCATCATCCGTCGCCGCGGAGCTCGTCCGGGCCGAGTTGCGGAACCGTAGCCCGTTTGTTCTCCGGTGTCGCGAGGGTCTCGGCTCGGCGGCCGCTACAGCCCTTCGGAATCCGGCACGGCCTCGACGAGGGTTCCGGCGGGGACGCGGGCCTCGCCCTCGGGGATCACGGCGTAGCCCTCGGTGCCGGCCAGGGCGGTGAGCATCCCGGAGCCCTGGCGGTCCTCGGCGACGAAGCCGAGGCCGCCGTCCGGCTCGGGACGCAGCGCGCCGCGCGCGAAGAACCGCAGCTCCGCCGGCTTGCGGAACTCCGCGAGCAGCCGGGCCCGCGGGCGCGGGGGCGCGAGCGGCAGCCCGAGCAGCGTGCGCAGCACCGGCAGCGCGAAGAACCGGAAACCGGCCGCGGTGGACAGCACGTTGCCCGGCAGCCCGACCCAGACCACCGCGCCCGACGGGTGGCGAGCGACGAGCACCGGCTTGCCCGGCCGCACGTACGCCCCGTGCACCAGCACCTCGAACCCGAGCCGCTCCAGCAGCGCGGGGACGAAGTCCCGGTCGCCCACCGAGACCGCCCCGGTGGAGATGACGACCTGCGGCACGTCGGCAGAGGCCGCGCCCTGAAGGGCGCGGTTCGGTTCCGGCGGGCCCGCACGCGGGTCCCGCATCGCGCTCGGCGGCAGCCAGGTCCGCACGAGCGCCACCGCGTCCTCCAGCCGGTCGGCCAGCAGCGGCTCGCGTACCGCCGGCAGGCCGAGCCGCGCGGCCTCGCCCTGCAGGAACGGCAGCGAGGTGTTGCGGATCTGCCCGGGCCCCAGCGGCTGCTGCGGGTCCTCGATCAGCTCGTCGCCGGTGGCGACCAGCCGCAACACGGGACTGCGTCGGACCGTCAGCGTGCCGTAGGCCTGCCCCGCGGCCACCGCCAGCAGCTGCGACGTCAGCACGCGGGGCGCCGCGATCAGCCTGGTTCCCCGCGCCACGTCCTCGCCGCGCCGCCGCACGTGGGCGCCGGCGGGCACGGGTGCGCGCAGCACGAGCCGCTCCGTCCCGGCCTCCTCTTCCAGCACGGCGTCCTCGCGTCGCAGCACGGTGTCGTACCCGGCCGGGATCGGCGCGCCGGTCATGATCCGCACCGTCTCCGCCGCCGAGGTCTCCGCCTCGGCCAGCGGGGCGCCGGCGTAGACCGTCGGCCCGATGCGCAGCCGGAGCGGGTTCGCCGCGGAGGCCCGGTCCGTCGCGGCCGACCGGAGCGCGAAGCCGTCCATCGCCGAGTTGTCGAACGGCGGGAGGTCCTCGCGCGCGATGAGGTCCGCGGCCAGCACGCGCCCGCGCGCCTCGACCAGCGGCACCTCCTCCGTCGCCGCGAGGGGCGCCAGCGTCGCGATGCGCGCGAGAGCCTGGTCGTAGCCGAGGATCGGCGGCATCGGTCAGTGCCCCTTCCCGTCCAGCATCGACAGCGCGTGGCGGACGATCGGCTCGAGGCCCGGGAGGATCTCCTCGAGCGCCTTCGGGCTGCCGGGCAGGGCGACGATCAGCATCCGGTCCTTGAGCCAGGCGCCGCCGCGGGAGAGCCAGCCGGTGATGGTGTGCCGGGCGCTCTCGGCGCGCATCCACTCGCCGAAGCCGGGGACGTCGCGGTCGGCCCAGGCGCGCAGCGTCTCGGGGGTCCGGTCGCGGGGGCCGATGCCGGTGCCGCCGCTGGTCAACACGAGCGCCGCGCCGGCGGCGTGCCACTCGTCGAGACGCGCGACGAGCGCCTGCGGGTCGTCGGGCACGACGGCGACGGCGGCGACGCGGAAGCCCCAGGCCTCGAGGAACCGGCGCAGCACGGGGCCGCTCCGGTCCTCGTATTCACCGCGCGCGGCGCGGTCGCTGAGCACGACGCCCGCCGCCGGGCGGGGCGTTGCGGCGCCAGAGTCCACTGCGACCTCCCTCCTTCAGCTCGAGCCGGACGGGCCCGATCTCCATTCCGCGGTCGATCGATTTCACCATGTCGTAGATCGTGAGCGCGGCGGCGGCCACCGCGGTGAGCGCCTCCATCTCGACGCCGGTGGGCGCGGTGCAGCGGACGGTGGCGCGGATCCGGATCCCGGCGGGCCGCGCCGTCGGCTGCAGCTCGACGGCGACGTAGGACAGCGGCAGCGGGTGGCACAGCGGCAGCCACTCGGGGGTGCGCTTGGCGGCCTGGATCCCGGCGACGCGGGCGACGGCGAGCACGTCGCCCTTGGGCAGCGAGCCGTCGCGGATCCGGCGCAGGGTGGCGGGCTTCATCGAGATGAACCCCGAGGCCACGCCGGTGCGGGTGGTGGGCGGCTTGGCGCCGACGTCGATCATCTCCACGCGCCCGCGCTGTCCGCGCTTCATTCGACCACCTCCACCGCGTCGCCCGGGACGACGACGCCGCCGACGAGCACTTTGGCGAACAGGCCGCGCCGCGGCATGATGCAGTCGCCGGTCAGCTTCTTGATCTCGCAGCCGGTGTGGCACTGCTTCCCGATCTGGGTGATCTCGAGCCGCACCGCGGCGCCGACCCGCAGCCGGGTGCCGACCCGGTAGGCCGCGGGGGGCAGGCGGCGGACGGCGAGGTTCTCGGCGAAGCGGCCGGCCTGCTCGGCGATCGAGCCGCCGAGCGCCTGTTCGATCTCCTCGACGGAGAGCAGACTGACCTGGCGGTGCCAGTCGCCGGCGTGGGCGTCGCCGACCAGGCCGTGACCGACCCGCACCTCGGCCCGCTCGACCGGCTGCTTGACCGTGCCGGTCGTCGCACTCACGCACACCGCCACCACCTCGCCGCGCTCGTCCATCACACCCTCGTCCCCCGCCTCAACCCCCGATGCCCCGCATCCCGCGATCCGCCTCGCAGCCGACGGGGCGGCCGATCGAGCGGAACCCGTCCTCGCGGTCGACAATCGCCCGGCGCACCACGTCGGCGACGGCCTCCGGGCCCTGGGCAAGGAACGGTCGCAGGTCGATGAACCCGCGGCCGAACAGGCACAGCTTGAGCGCCCCGCGGGGAGTGACGCGGAGCCGGTTGCAGCGTTCGCAGAACGGCTTGGTGATCGCGCTGACGAAGCCGACGCGGAGCGGGTCGCCGGTGCGGGCGTAGACCACGGCCGGGCCGGCGTCGGGCTCGCTCTCCTGCGGCACGAAGCCGCCGTCGAGGATCCGATCGATCAGCGGTTCGCTGCTCACGTGCTCGCGCCGGTGGAACTCGTCCAGCCCGTCGATCGGCATCAGCTCGATGAAGCGCAGGTCGATCGCGCGGCCGGCGCCCCAGGCGAGGAACGAGTCGAACTCGGAGAAACCGACGCTGCGCAGGAGGACGACGTTGACCTTGACGCGCGCGAGGCCGGCCGCGAGCGCGGCGTCGATCCCGCGCAGGACTTCGTCGAGGGCGTCGGCGCCGCGGACCTCGCGGTAGGCCCCGGCGCACAGCGTGTCGAGGCTGACGTTGACCTGCTGCACGCCCGCCGCGGCCAGCGTCCGGACGCGGCGCGCCAGCAGCCGGCCGTTGGTGGTCAGCGCGATCCGGGGGAAGCCGGCCTCGTCGCGCATCGCGCGGACGATCTCCGGCAGGTCGGCGCGCATCAGCGGCTCGCCGCCGGTCAGCCGCAGCTTGTGGAACCCGAGGTGTCGTGCGAAGGCGACGCCGAGCGTCCGCAGGTCGGCGAGCGGCAGCTCGTCGCGTCCGTCGCTCGTCGCCCCGGCGACGTTGCAGTAGGCGCAGTTCAGGTCGCAGCGCTCGGTGATCCCGAGGCGCAGGTAGGTCAGGTGGCGCCCCTGCGGGTCCACCAGGCCCGAGCCGACCGGTTTTGGTTCCGCCACAGCGCTCCTTCGGGCGCGGAACTCCTCGCCGACCCGCATCCTCGACATGATCGGGGTCCCCGTCAACGCCTGTGGCACGCCTGCGGCCGTGACGGGGCCGTGACGCGGCCCGGACACGGACGTGGAAACGGCCTGACGTCGCGGTGGAAACCGCGTGACCGGCCCGTGAGCGCTCGCGGCGCATGCTGGAGGACGAAGGCGCGGCAACCGGCCGCGCGGAGGAGCGACCGATGCAACCGTTCACCGACCTCGTCGCCGCCCTGCAGCGCTTCGGCGCCGCCGACCTGATTCCTGCGATGCTGCACGACGCCTCGCCCGTGGTGAAGGTGCTGTTCGCGGTGTTCGTGCTGCTGGTGCCCGGGATGCTCACCACGTTCGCGCTGATCCTGCTGACCCGCAAGTTGTACCGGCTGCGCCGCGACCGCCGTTCAGTCGAGGTACCAGCCGCCGTTGCCGCCGCCGAGGTCCAGATGGAAGTGGTTCGCGTGCTCCCGGTTGTGCGCGGGCGATAGCTGGACGTGGAACAGCCGGGCGGCCCAGGCGCCGCAGTAGGCGGCGAGCAGCACGGCGGCGCGCGGGTCGTCCACGGAGCCGTCGCAGGTCTCGTCGGTCCCCGGGTCGCGCCAGTCGGCCAGCACGTCGAGCACCTCGCCCGACTCGAGCACGAGCCAGCGCAGGTCGATCGCCAGGCCGTAGTGGTGCTGCGACCGCCGGCCGCTCGACGCGGTGCCCACGCCCTGCCGCGAGCCGCGGCGGAAGAACGAGTAGATCCGCACCTCCACCACGTCGAGCGCCCGCAGCGCGACGGACCATTCGGCGAGCGCGGCCGCCAGCCGGCAATCGAGGACGTCGTGGTGGTTCGTCACGCGCCACGGGATGACGTAGTTCACGCCGGCCACGGGCCCGGTCAGGCGCACCGGGTCGGTGATCCCCGACGGCGCGCTGGAGACGCGCTCGTAGGGCACCTGCCACTCGTCGAGCTGCGCGAAACACGCCTCGGAGGACAGCGCGACCAGGGCGTCGGCGTCGAGGCCTTGGGGGACCGGGCCGGCGTCGGGCGCGGCGTCCTCGACGACGAGCGGCTCCGTGCGAGGCGCGTCCGGCTCGCCTTCGTCCACCACGCCGTCCTCTTCCGGCGACGGTTCGTCGATGAAGGGATCCACCGGGTCGCCGCAGGGCCATTCGATCGATCCGGGCAGCCCCGCCGCGCAGGCGCCCGTTCCGACGAGCACCAGCAGCGGCACCGAAACCACGCGTCGCACGCCTTGATCGTACTCCTCCGGGCGCCGGAAGGCCCGAAAGTGGCGAAGCTGAGCCGACCGGCCCAAACCGCGCGGGCCCCGCGGTGGCGCGCGGCCTTGACAGAGCGTCGGGCGCTGCTACAGTCGTGATCGGTTCGGGAGCTACGGAAATGGCGTGTGACCAGCGCAGGTCGGTGTTCGGGCGCAGCGTGAGAGTGCGCGTGCCCCCCTGCCGGAACCATGCCATATTGTTCTGGACTCCGGACATTCGGGTCGGCCCTGCGGCCGATGTCCAAGCGGGGTTCGTGCCCGCGCTCCTCCCGCGCGTGCCGAGTCCATGTCGTCGGGGATGAGACCGACTGTTCGAGGCAGGCAACTCGGCGTCGGTCGATCGAAGGGAAGACCGGCCGATGGGGACCGGGGCGCGTTGTTTGGGGGGACGCGCACGGATCGGGAGGATGACAATGAGGAAGCACAAGGGACTTCCCTGGTGTCTGTGCACGGCCGTCAGTCTGTTGCCGGCGGTGTTTGCAGCGAATGCCGGGGCGACGGACTGCACGCAGACGACCTACCCGTACGCCAGTCCGTCGTACACGAACTACGACTGCCCGACCGGCGATGACTATCTGGTGTTCGGCAAGGTTTGGGTCGAGGGTGTTCCCGGTTCCGGGATCTATGGACTGGCCGGCATCGGAATCTGCCAGTTCGAGTCGTCCGGTTCGTGGGACAAGGGCGACTACGTCACCTACGTCGTGGCCTCCGCCGACGTGACCGACTATCGGGTCCGCGCGGACTCGGCGAGCGGGTCGACGGGAGGCGAGGACGTGGTGCGGATGGCGGACATCAGCGGCGAGCAATGCCGGGCCAGCGGCGGCTACGGCTCCGGCGTCAAAGGCGTACGGATCGTGGGCGATCTCGATTCGGGCGACACGTTCCTCTTCTGGGGGGACAAGGGCGACGACCACCTGCGGCTCTGCGACAACACCTCCGGGCCGTCCTGGGACTGCAGCGACAACGAGGGCCGCGCCGACGGACGGGAGGGAGCGGACACGATCTACGGAACGTACCTCTCCGAGGACCTGTGGGGCGGGTCCGGAACCTACATCGATGACATCTACGGCAATGACGGTTCCGACCACATCTACGCGGGACCGGGCGACGACAACATCTGGGCCGGAGCCGGCAACGATTGGGTGTACGGCGAGGACGGCGCCGACCACATCTACGGTTCGAGCGGCACGGACTACCTCTTCGGGGGAGCCGGCGGCGATCACCTGATCGGCGGCACCGAGCGCGACGAACTGTCCGGAGGCGATGGCGACGACACGCTGGAAGGTGGAGACGGAGATGACACGCTGGTCGGCGGAGATGGGGCCGATACGTTGATCGGAGACGACGGCGCCGACACGCTCTGGGGTTACGCCGTCTGGGCCGGCGACGATGGGGACTACGACTACTGCTACTGTGGCGACAACGTTTGGCCCTACTTCGGAGACTGGGACTACTGCGGGTCGAGCGAATGCAGCCTCAACTACTGCGACCACACGTGTTCCTACGAGGAGGACGGCCTTGGCTTCGATGCCCCTCGGGACGAGCAGGAGGCGGTTTCCCAGGACGAGGCCGACGCCGGGGAGGACGGGCCGGATGCTCACTGAGTCGCGGAGTGGCGCGCGGTGTGCCGGCTCGGACTCCGGAATCGGTCTGCTTGTCGTCTGTACTCTGGCGCTCGGCTGTCCATCGACCCACTCCGGAGCTGATGGCCTTGATGGAGACGCGGCAGACGCCGACGGACCGATCGAGCCTGGGGATGGGTTCGGCGACCCATCGGCCGACGGCTTCGTGCCCTACGATGCCGGCGTCGAAGTGTTCTTCCCGCCCGTGCAAGAGGTACCCGGCTGTGGGAACGGCGTCCTGGAAGCCGGCGAGGAGTGTGACGACCGGAACCGGCTCAACGGTGACGGTTGCGACTGGCTGTGCCGGGTCGGTGACGGCGATCCTCCTCCGCCGCCCGATCCTTCCGTGTCGGACTATCTGCCCGCCGGCGAGCCTGCGCCGTTGCCCGTCGAGCCCGAGACCGCCCAGCCGACGCCGTGGAGCGCGATACCGTTGGTCTGGACCGGTTCCAGCTACGCGCTCACGTATATCTACGATCCGGACACCGAGGATCCGACGATTCGGTTCCGGCGCTTCGACCGCGAGGCGGCCCCGGTGGGTCCGACCTGGTCGTATTCGAGTTGCCCAGCCGGTAGCGCGAACTGTTGGGAACACGATCTGGTGTGGACCGGGGACGGTTTCGGGCTCTTCTACGTCACGGGAGATCGCGGGATCGTGTTCCAGGCGCTCGAAGCCGACGGCAAGCCGCTCGGAACACCCGTCGTGGTCGAGTCCGACCCCAACGTCACGAGCCTAGCTGCCGCTCGAACACCCGATGGTTTCCTCTTGGCCTGGGTCGTGCGAGCCGACGCATCGATCCCCAGCGGTGGGACGTCGTGCCACCCGACCCACCCGGGCGTTCCGGCCCGTTTGCGGCGAGTGGGTTCGAGGGGCGAGGTTTCCGGCCCTCCGGTCGAGATCGAGTCGTTCGCTCAGGGACCGATCGATGTCGCCGTCGGAAACCGCGGGGTCGGTTTGGTGGTGGCCGTTCGGAGAGACCCGGAGGCCGTCGGGACCCACGGCAACTGCTCGATTCGCTTCGCCCATCTCGACGAGGATCTCGTACACGAAACGTATTCCGGTCTGCTGGCAACCGGGGATGCCGGTCAGGTCCTGTGGACGGAGGACCACTACGTGGTCGCCTTCGGCGGGCTCCACTACTCCGAAACGGACGCATGGCCAGCAGACTTCTGCGTTGCACGATACGACCAGGAGGGCAGCCTCGAGCGTGCACCCGTCTGCACGCCGAATCCAACGCTCCTTCCGCCGCACGGGATGGACCGTCCCCGTGTAGCCGCCGGGGACCGTGGTCTGCTGCTCGTGACCCGTTGGGGACCGGACGACCGGGTGGAACCATATTCATACTTCCTCCAGTACCTTCGAACCGACGCGATCGGCGTGGCTGTCGGCCCTGTTCACGACGTGACCACCGATACCGCGGAGGCCTTCCGAGCCTACGCCGTTGCCTGGGCGGATGACGGTTTCGGCGTCGCCTGGTACAGGGAAGGCTCCGACGGACTCTCCTTCCGTTCGTTCGTCGCCGAGTGAGCCGGCGACGACTCGAAGGACGCCTGCTCGAGGTGCGCATTCGGCACATCCGCGCGGCCGTTCCCACGAACGGTCCGCCACCCTCCTTGTGGGCGGCAGACGGCCGTGGTAGCGAAGGTGCGGGAGGTCCGCATGGCCCAGCGAACGCTTCCTTGCGCGCTGCTCGCCGCCACGCTGCTCGCCGCGGCGCCGGCCGCCGCCGCCCGGCCGTTCGACTGCAGCGAGCCCCACGGGGACAACTGGTACTGGTGCCTGGGCGCGACCGAGGGTCGGGCCGGGATGGTCGCGGAGCTGCGCTCCCGCTCCGGCGAGCTGGACGATGCCGCGCGCTGGGCCGGTCTCCTGAACTACACCGAGGCCGCGGAGCCGCTGCGGGCGCTGCTCGCGGACCCGCCGGACGCGGAGCGACCGTGGCTGTTGGGCCACGTGGCGACGGCGCTGGCCGAGTTGGAGGACGCCTCGGCGGTTCCCTCGATCGTCGAGTTGGCGCGCCGGTTCGAGAACGAGAACTGGACGGTCTGGGAGCAGGCGGCGAACGCCCTGACGACCCTCGGCGGCCCCGACGCCACGGCCTACGCGCTCGAGCTGGCGCAACGCACCCCCGCCTTCGACTCGACCTGGGCCGCGAACTCGGTGGACGAGGTGCTGCCGCTGCTGCTGCAGGCCGACCCGCAGGCCCTCCGCCCGGTGCTGGAACGCTGGACGGCAGGCGGGGGTCAGGAGGGGGTCCGCGAGTTCCTGTTCGCGCGGCTCGAGTCGGCGCGGGTGCGGCTGGGCGACCCGGCGCTGCTGGCGGACACCCGGCGAAGGCTCGGCACGCCGGAGACCAGCGTGCCGGCCCGGCCGGAGTTCTACGTCGCCGCGCTGGGAACCGACCCTGCCGACATCCCGTCGCTGGTGCGGATGGCGTCGTCCACCTCGCCCGAGGCGCGCGAGGCGTACCTGGCGATCCTACGCTTCGCCGACCGGCTCGACGCACAGGGGCGGGACGTTCCCGAAGGGGCGGCGGGGGAACGGCGGACGCGGGAGCTGGACACGGCGCGCCAGGAACTGGTGAACCGCCTGCGCGAGCTGACGGAGTACCGCGAGGACCGCGAGCACGTGCAGTTCGAGGCGCGGCAGCTCGCGCTGCACCACGCCGCGCTGGCGACGTTGGGCGACGAGGACTCGCGGCGGCGGCTGGTAGAGCTGATCGATGATGACGTGGAGACCGTGATTCCGTGGCTCGCGGCCCAGTACGCGGTGACGCTCGACCTGCCGGAGGCCCGCGGCAAGCTGGCGGCGATGGTCGTGCGCGGCACCCGCTCCGGCGTGCCGCTCGACCTGTGGGAGACGCGCGCGGCGTTCGTCGATGCCGTCGCCCCGCGGTTCGGCGCCGACGACGCCGCGTGGAGCGTCCTGCTGCTCGACACCAACGCGAACGCGCGCCGGCGGGCGCTGCGCTGGCTCGCCCGGCTGCGACCACCCGGGGCCTGTGCCGCGGTGGCGGACGCGACCGCGGGGGCGGACGAGGAGGCGATCGAGGACGGGGTGCTCGCGCTGAGCGTGCTGGGGGACGGCTGCCTCTGCCGCCTGCAGGCGCTGGCCTACGACAAGACCTCCGCCGAGCGGGCGCGGCTCGTGGCGGTGGAGGTGCTGGCGATGATGCGGGCGTCGACGACGGAGGACCTGATCGAGCGGCTGTGGCCGGCCACGGCGCTGCACGGCTACCTCGAGCGCGCCGCGCAGATCCTGGCCTTGCCGCGGTAGCTAGTCCACCAGGGCCCGCAACGTCGCGAGGGCGCCGATGGCGGCGACAACTGGTACTGGAGCCACCGCGCGACCGCCGGCCGGGCATCGGCTTGACCGAGGGCTGGCCCGCGGTCATGCTTCAAGGAGCCCAGTAGCGAAGCCGAGCCGGGGAGGGGAGCAATGAGCCAGCCAGCCAGCCAGCCAGCCAGCCAGCCAGCCAGCCAGCCAGCCAGCAACATCCGTGCCTGAACCATGAACCGTACGACCACGAGGCGAGGCGGCGTGCGAGGCGTTGGTCCCGCGCGCTCCTCGCGGCGCCGTGCATGATGGTGCTGGCAGCGGTCGGTGCGTCCTGCATCGACGAGCCGGAAGGCCGCGGGGCTACCGACCGGTCGGCCTACGGCTCGACGCAATCGGCGCTCGGGTGCGCCCCGTCCGTCGCATTGGAGGAGGTGCGGGTCGCGCCGGCTCGCATCACTCCGGACGGGAACGGGGTCTTCGACTCCGCGGCGGTGGAGGCGAGCGTGGTCGTCGAGCCTGCACATGCCACCTGCGTCCTGGCCGACCGCGTCTTCGCTTTCGATCTCGCGTGGACGGTCGCGCTGCTCGGTCCGGCGGGATCGGCGGTCCGGCGGTTCGCCGGCCATCGGCGCCTCGATTTCGGTTCGTGCGAGGATGGGGGATTGGAGGTTCCGATCCGGGTGGACTGGGACGGAAGCGACGCGAGCGGCGTCCCGGTGCCGCCGGGATCGTATCGCCCGATGGTCGAGGCAGGGGTGCGGGTCACCCACCTGCGCTCCGGCGCTCGGCTCCCGACCGACTCGGTCTCGGTGAGCGGGCCGCCGATCGTGGTTTCCTCGACCCATGACGAACGCGAGGCGGCGTGGGCGGAGGTCGTCGCGTTGGAGGACGCTGTCGGACGCAAGGCGACGCACGCGGCTTGGGATACGGACGTGGCCTACGAGCTGTCGAGCCCCGAGCAGATCGCGGAGCTCGCGGCGACGCTGGTCGCGGCCGAGGGTCGGGATCCGGACGCGGCGTTCGCCCTGGAGGTGGCGCGGGTTTCGTCGGATCCGGAGCTTGTGGTGCGCCCGGATGCCGGACAGCTTGCCGTCTGGCGCGATCTGTTCATCGGGACGAGCGGGGTTGTCGAGGTGGTCTGGTCTCCGGCCGGGACGCCGAGCGAGGTCTCGGGGGTGGATGCCGGCGCGCTGTCCGGCACGGCCGCATTCGTCGCGGAGCGGTACCTGGACTCGTTCCGGGACGAGTTGTCCGCGCTGTTCCGGCTCGGTCGGCTGGATCGGCTGGTCCCCGGTCGCGTGCTCGAGTCGCCGGACGAACCGTTCGCGGCGGTGGAGTACCGCCACGCCGCCGGCGGCCAGCTCGACACGTCGACGTTCGAGGTTCCCGGCGACTTCCTGCTGGTCCGGATCCGGAGGTCCGGTCTTGCACAGGGCTCGGGCAGGGTGGTCGGCCTCTCGGCGCGCTGGAACCCGATCGTCCGTCCGCCCGGACCGGCGATGGCGTCGGAGGACTTGCGGGCGATCGCCGTCGAGGCGAGCGGCCTCGCAGACGCGACGGTGGCCGAGCTGGCGGAACCGTGGGTGGCGTTTCCGTCACCCGGCGAGCAACGACTGCTGACGGAGGCGTACGTCACGGGGGGGGGCGGCGAGCAGGCGCGGGTGGTGAGACTGGACGCGGAGACGGGCGAGGTGGGCGGCGTCGCCGACGGGCTCACCTCGTCACGCGTCACCGTGCGGGTCAACCCCCTGCGCCCGCACGACGACCTCTACGAACACGGCTATTGCGAGATCGGCCTGCCGTTCGCGGACGTGGTCGAGCCGACGTCGGGGAGCAGCGTGACGACGTCCGCCGGGGGCTGCTACGAGATGACCGGGTGGTTCGCCCGGGCGGGCTTGTGGGGACCGTACTTCGAGGAACTCACGTTGCCTCACCTGGACGGGACTCTGAACGACGAGTGCCGGAACTACGACTTCCGGAGTCGGGTCGCCGCCACGGTGAGCCTCGGAGAGGAGCGGGAACTCGCGGTTCGCCAGGTGCGTTCGGGCCGGCAGCGTTCGGGGGACCAGGACTTCGCGATGGCCACCCTGTTCGGTCACGGGAACTACCAGGCCGAGCTGTGGCGGCGGGCCGGCATGCACCCGCAGGACCACGTGTACCTCTTCGCCGACTTCGGTCCGCTCGGGTATCGGCATTCCTGCACGACGAACACCGATTGCGACGGCTGCGACACGTCGCTCGGCACCTGCCGTGCCCACGACTTCCAGGCATGCACGGTGGACGCTCCCGACTGCACGACCGCGATCGAGCCGCAGCGGATCTGTGACGACCGCTACGCCGGGGGCCTGTGCCGGAGCGGGGACGCGCGGACGGGTGCGGCCTGGCGGCGGCCGCAAGGAGCCGTGGCGCCGGGAGCTCCCGACAACCGCGACCCGCTGGTGCGGCGGTGCAGCCGCGAGGCGACGATCGACTCTCCGTTCATCATCATGGCTTCGCGGGTGTTCCAGTGCGAGAAGCCCGGGGGATGTCCGACCGACCACCTGGGCCTGGGTGCCTGGAACTCCACCTTCGACGTCCACCCGGCCGCCGAACCGGTGGCCGTCCGGCTGTTCAGCCACGAGTACATGCACCACATGCTGCTCAGGACGGATACGCAGTTCCACTCGAACCTGACGCGCCCGTTCGGCGAACATGGCTATCTCTCCGGCTTCTTGTCCGAGGCGCTGCCCGACTCTACGTACTACCTGCTGTACCCCGGCCTGTCGCTGTGGGAGAATCGGTCCTGGGATCACATCGGCTTCCTGGCCCACCGCTTCGGAGGGGACCCGTCGTACGGCAGCGGGCTGTGCGGCGGCCCGGAGCGCGACGACCCGCTGGACGACTACTCCTGTCCGGAGCGGGTCGCCGGGGACGCCGACGGGGACGGCGTCGTGGCCCCCGGGGAGCAGGTAGTCACGCCGACCTGCGATCCTGCGTGCCAGGCGGACCCGGTATGTCGGATCCTCTTCGGCCGGTGCCTGGAGCGGTACCCGGCGGCGGACTCGGTCTGCGGGGGCGTGCCGCCGCCGGCGGGGCCGTTGCGGAACCACTGGTGCGCACCCGGGACGACGACCGCCTACACCCCGGTCGACATCCACCACAACGTCGGCTGGTTCCTCGCGGCGACCGCACGGCTCGGCTACCAGACGGGACGTGCGCGGGCCATGCAGGACTTCGCCGGGTTCGTGCGGAGCGGCATCGACGACGCCACGACCGTGAGCCGTGGAACCAACAGCGTGTTCCGGCTGCTGGCGCACCCGCCCGGCGGGATGTTCGGGACGTCGGACTGGCTGGCCGCGGAAGCATGGCGGGCGTTCGCCTCGGTCGTCCGCAACCCGTCGGCACCCGCGGTCCATCCCGTCGCGCTCGATCGGGAGACCAACCTCGCGTTCCACGGCGACCTGATGCGAGGCGCATCCGCGTCGTTCGGACGCTTCCGGGCGGCCGCGGTCGGCCGGCTCGAGGAGCCGGGGCGTCTGGCGGTCGGCGGCACCATCGATCGCCGGCGGGAGGTCGACTTCCACGGCGCGTACCTGTACGGAGGCCGGATCTACGAGGTCCGCTTGGAGGCGCGCGGCACGACGATGCGTTTGGCCTGGTTTCCGGACCGGCCGCGGCTGGAGGGCGAGCGCGAACCGACCGGGACGACCCTCGGCTGGGTCGCCGCAGGAGACGCACGGGCGTTCACCTTCGTGCCCCCTGCCGACGGCTACTACTCGTTCCGCGTGTCGGGACACATCCTCGGCGCCTCCTGCGTTCCCGACGGCTGTCCCTACCGGCTCGACGTTGCGCTGGGCGGCGACTGCCCCGGGGACGTCACGGCGGACTGCCGCGACGACTACCCGGATCGAGTCGAGCAGGCGGTTGCCGTACCGCAGACGACGGTCCGGCTGCCGGGTACGCTGGTGGGCTGGCCGTCTTTCGACCGCGACCAGTTCAAGGTGTTCCTGTCCGCGGGGTCCGGTCCGGCGACCGTCCGCGTGCGACTCCCGAGCGGTTTTGGCGGCTGGTCCGCCCGGGTGCTCCCGCCCGACGGCGGGGTGCCGATCCCGATCGCGACGTTCCGTTGTCACGCGCTCGGAGAGTGCGGCTACGTCGCGCAGGTGGCGGCACCGACGACCGCGCCGGGCGGTTGGTACGGAATCGAGATCCGGCGCACCGACACCACCATCGAGCCGATGTCGTACGAGTTATCGATCGAGTCTGCCGCCGAGTTGCCGTGCGCGAATCGGCTTGCGTCCGCCGCCGCCTTTCCCTGCGTGGTCGAGCCCGGGGCAGGGATCTCGGGGACCCTCTCCTCGGCGGCGGACATCGACCAGCTCTGGTTCCAGGGGGAGGGCGGGCACGTGTACGTCATCGACGTCGGCGGCGACGTTCGCGCGTCGCTGCACGCCCCGACCTGGTACGACGATCCGGGGGGACAGCGACCGGGCACCACCCGTGACGACCGGCCGATGTTCCGGTACTCGGAGGACTGGCCGCATCCGATCGTGATCGTCGCGCCGATCGACGGGCTGTACCGGTTGCGGGTGTCCCCCGGCGGATCGTCGACCCGCACGAACTACTTCGTCCGGATCTTCCGGAGCGCGTGGACGGAGTGGGACTACCCGGCGATCGAGGAGTGGGCCGGCCCGAGCGTGGCATGCGGGCTGCCGTAGGTGACGTGATGAAGGCGAGCAGGCTTCGGTCGTGTCGGAGGCTGGCGTTCCTTCTCGGCCTGCTCGGCACAGGCTGGGGCTGTTCGGCCGATCCGCCGGCCTCGACCGACGCCGCCGAGGAAGCCGACGCGGACGACGCCGAGCCGGCTCCGGTGTGCCCGCCGGGCGCCGCGCTCGTGCCGGTGGCGTCGGTCGACTACGTTGCCGGAGGTGCTCCGTCGCGTGTCTCCATTGCCGCCGACGGACGCGAGATCCTCCTCGTCTCGCCTTCCTACGACGAATACGGCAGCATCCACAGCGCGCTGAGCGGCCTGCGGACCCGGGCGACGACGACGACCCTCGAAGTCGGGGCCGAGCTTCCCTTCTCCGGGGTGCCGATTCGATGCGACGACTACTCCGGCAATTTCCGTCTCGCAGGCGGAGACGGCTACGCGGTCGCGTGGCAGTCGTTCATCTGGAACGACATCGATCTCAATCCGTGGGATCCCCACGAGTTGATCCACGTGGCCGACCCCACGCGGACGTGCATCTACCACCTCGGCTACGGGTGGGGCGACGGTGCGCCGTGCGGCGCGATCCTGGAGGCATGGAACGGCGACGCGTCCACCCTCCGCTACGTCACCGACATCGCCCGCAGCGGCGAGACCTGGACCGTGATGGCGGCCGAGGCGCTCGACGCATGTCCGCCCGGCTCGCCCGCATTCCCCTCTCCGTTCTGCGGCTGCCACGACGGCTACCGAACGCCGCCCGAACCCGCCCTCCTGACCAGCCTGCGCCTGTATTCGGTCGTGCCCCCGCCCCAGGAACCCGTCTCGGGCCCGCACCTGACGTGGTCGTACGACTTCAGTCCCCACGTCGGCGCCTCGGTGGCCGTGCTCCGGGGGGACGGCGCCGGGGTGCGCCTCGCGTTCAGCGAACGGGCTCCCGACGGCGACCCCTCGGCCGGCTGGCGCATCGAGGTCCGCAGCTTCGACTGGACCGTCGGTCGAGAGCCGGTCGCGGTGCTCCGCGTCCCGGCCGACGCCTTGGGCGTCGCCGGACCGCTCGAGGTCGCCGACCTGCTGGTCGTGGGGGACGACATCATCCTCGCCTTCTTCGCCGGCACGCTCGGTGCGGAACGAACCGCGCACCTCGCCGTGGTGCCCCGCGACTTCGACCCTGCGGGCGGAACGGTGCGCACCTCGTCCTTCGGGACCTGCCTCCGCTCGATACGCCTGGCCGCGGCGCAGCACTCGGCGCTGATGGTCGGGCTGTGCCGGGAGGACCTGACGGACCTGCACTCCCCCGGGACCGCGGTCTTCTGGCAGGCAGCCGAGCCGGCGGCGCTGCTGGATGCCGCGACGCCTTCGTTTCGCATCGAGCCCGGCCCGGGAAGAACCCGCATCTGCCAGGCCGAGCCGGCGGCAACCGACGCCGGCTCGTACGGGTTGGCGGTGGTCGAGTGCAACGAGAGCGGCGCTTCCTGCGACATCACGCTCCGACTGATCGGCTGTCCGTAGCCGACGTCCCCTGGGACGCGCTGCGGTTGGCCGTCCGCCGGCGTAGGCGCCACAGGCGCCAGAGCCGCCGGAGCCACGGCGATTCCCGTCAGTCCACCAGGGCTCGCAACGTCGCGACGGCGCCGACGGCGGCGGTCTCGACGCGCAGCGGCAAGTCGGTCAGCGAAGCGCGGACGAAACCGGCCCCGGCCAGCCGCTCCAACTCGGCGTCGGAGAAACCGCCTTCCGGCCCGACGGCCAGGACCCAGGAGGCGGGCAGAGGGTCGCGGTGTGCCGCGACGACGTCCCGCAGCGGCTCGCCGCCGAGGTCCAGCACGAGCTTCGCGGCGGCGGGCGGGAGTCCCCTGCACCACGCGTCGAGCGGCACCGGCTCGTCGATCTGCGGCGCACGCCCGGCTCCGCCGGCCCGGAGCGCCAGGCCCCCAAGGACCGCTTCCTCGACGCCTTC
>CAZMRP010000010.1:0-24116 GCA_964568275.1 uncultured Myxococcales bacterium | reverse complement strand
GGGAGGGAGCCGGGGGCCGGAGCGGCTGGCGCGGCTGGAGGTGCCGGAACTGTACCCGCGCGAGCCGCTGTGGCTCCCGGTGGCGCCGGCCGACAAGCTGGCGATCGTCGACCGGGTGGGCCGGAAGGTCGCGACGGGCGACCCGGCGGTGATCAAGGCCTCGGTCCGCTTCCGCGCCGAGGACGACGTGGTGCTGATCGCCAACTCGGACGGCGTGCTGGCCGAGGAGCGGCGGCCGATGACCTTCCTCTACGCGACGTGCACGGCGGAGAAGAACGGCCGGCGCGAGTCGAACTGGTACTCGCGCAGCCGGCGGCTCGGCCCCGACTTCTACACCGACGAGCTGCTGGACCTTGTCGCCGCGGAGGCGGTGCAGCGGACGCTGCTGGTGTTCGAGGCTGTGACGCCGCCGCCGGGCGAGATGCCGGTGGTGCTGGCGCCGGCCACCTCGGGCATCCTGCTGCACGAGGCGATGGGGCACGGGTTCGAGGCCGACTTCAACCGCAAGGGGATCTCGATCTTCGCCTCGATGATGGGACGGCAGGTCGCCCGCGAGTTCGTGACGATCGTCGACAGCGGCCTCGACCGGGACAACCGCGGCGCGCTCGGGGTCGACGACGAGGGGGCCCTCGGCCGCCGGACGGTGCTGGTCGAGAAGGGCAAGCTGGTTTCGTACCTCCACGACCGGATCAGCGCGAAGCACTACGGGGTGGAGCCGACGGGCAACGGGCGGCGCGAGGACTTCCGCCACGCGCCGATCCCGCGGATGCGGGTCACCTTCATGGAGGCCGGCCCGCACGCCCCGGAGGAGGTGATCGGATCGGTGAAGAAGGGCCTGTACGCCGTCGATTTCTCGAACGGCGAGGTCACGAGCGGGGCCGGCGACTACAGCTTCTACGTCAAGACCGGCTACCTGATCGAGGACGGCAAGCTGACCGCGCCGGTCAAGGACGTGAACCTGATCGGCAACGGCCCGGACAGCCTGTCCAAGGTCGAGATGGTCGCCGGGGACCTGGAGCTGGACGGCGGCACCTGGACCTGCGGCAAGGACGGCCAGTCCGTCCCGGTGGGGCTCGGACTGCCGACGGTCAAGGTCTCGGCGATCAACGTGGGCGGGGTGCAGTCATGAGCGGCGACAACCGGTTGCAGGAAGTCGCGGGGCGGATGCTGGACGGCGCGCGCAAGCGCGGCGCGGCCGACGTGCGGGTCGCCGCGGTCCGCTCGCGGAACGTCTCGGTCGTCTGGCGCACCGGCCGCGTCGACAAGATCCAGGAGTCGTCCCGCCTCGGCGTGACCCTCCACCTGTACCTCGACGGACGCTACACGAGCTCTACGACCAACGACCTGCGCCCGGAGGCCGTCGACCGCTTCCTCGACTCGTCCGTCGCCCTGTGCAAGGCGATGACCCCGGACCCCTATCGCGCGATCACCGACCCGGCGCTGTACGAGGGCCGGTCGGAGCTCGACCTCGGGCTGTTCGACCCGGCGATCGCCGGGGTGACCGCGGAGCAGCGCAAGGAGTTCGCCGCCGCGATGGAGGCCGCGGCGCTCGACGCGGCGGGCGACAAGGCGATCCAGGCCGAGACGACCTGCGAGGACGACGAGTCCGAGCTGTACCAGGTGCATTCGAACGGCTTCGAGGGTTCGCGGCGCGGCAGCTCCTTCGGCGCGTGGGCCGAGGTGTCGCTGCAGGACGAGGGGGACAAGCGTCCGACCGGGAGCTACGGCGCCACCGTGCGACGGCGGGCCGAGCTGCCGGGGGCGGAGCTGCTGGGGCGGAAGGCGGCCGAGTACGGCCTGTACCGCCTCGGCGCCCGCAAGCTCGACTCGGCCCGCCGAACGATGGTCGTGGAGAACCGCGCCGTCTCGCGGCTCCTCGGCTACCTGCTGGCGGCCGTCTCCGGGCGCGCGCTGCAGCAGAAGCAGTCGTTCCTCGAGGGGCTGGTCGGCAAGCCGTTCGGCTCGCCGAGGCTCACGCTGCTCGACGACCCGCTGCTCCCGGGCGGCGTCGGCTCGCGCCTGTTCGACGGCGAGGGCATCGCCGCGAAGCCGCTGCCGCTGTTCGAGGCCGGGGTGTTCCGGAGCTTCTACCTCGAGACGTACTACGCGAAGAAGCTGTCGCTGCCGCCCACCACCGGCGGCCGCTCGAACCTCGTGCTCCCGCCCGGCGGCAAGAGCCTGGAGGAGCTGGTGGCGGGAATCGCCGACGGGATCCTGGTCCGCGGCTTCATCGGCGGGAACTCGAACTCGACGACCGGCGACTTCTCGACCGGGGTCTACGGCACGCGGATCGAAGGCGGGAAGCCGACCCACGCGGTGGCCGAGATGAACGTCGCCGGCAATCACAAGGCGTTCTGGCAGTCGCTGGTCGAGGTCGGCAGCGACCCCTGGCTCTGGGGCGCGCTGCGCGTGCCGAGCCTGGTGTTCGACGGCGTCCAGTTCAGCGGACTGTGACCCCGACTGTGACCCGGTTCGGTGACCCGGTTCCCTCTGGACCGGCTGCCGAGCGTCGTGACAGGTTGCGGCCTCCACGCTGGGGACGGGAGCCCGGAAGGGACGCGGACCATGCAGAAGACCGCGCCGCCCGCCGCTCCGTAGTCGCCCCGCCGGTCGTCGTCCCGGCTTCCTCGCCGGGGACGGATCGCTTGCTCCCGATGCTGTCCGTCGTCCGGCGCCTTGACGCAGCCGGAAGGTCGGGACAGGCTGCGACCCGCGTCGGCGGCTGCGCGAGCCGCACGGACAGCCGGTCGAGGAGGTGATGCCGGATGGCGGCGCTGCTGGATCTACCGCTCTGGGCCCTGGCAACCGTGATCTTCGTGCTGCGAATCATCGACGTCAGCCTCGGCACGATCCGCGTCCTGGCCGTGGTGCAGGGCCGCATCCGCCTGTCGGTGCTGTTGGGCTTCTTCGAGGTCGGAATCTGGGTCGTGGCCGTGTCCCAGGTGATCGCCGGCATCCGCGAGAGCCCGCTGCTGCTGCTGGCCTACGCCGGGGGCTTCGCCGCCGGCAACGCCGTCGGCATCCTGCTCGAACGACGCCTGGCCCTCGGCGCCGTCGTGCTCCGCATCATCACCCACGCCGCGGACGGGCGGATGGCCGCGCAGCTGCGCGGACACGGCCACCCGCTGACGACCTTCCGCGGCGAGGGTCGGGACGGACCGGTGACCCTGCTCTACATCACCTGCCCGCGCTCCGCCCTCCACGCGATCCTGGCGGAGGCTCGCGGCGTCGACCCCGACTTCTTCTACGTCGTCGAGCCGGCCCGCGAGTGGGGTCACGGCTTCGCCCGGACCCGCTCCCACACCTTCGGCTGGTTCTCCCTGCTGAAGAAGCGCTGACGGCGCTCGCCGCGCACCGCTTCCGGGGCGCCGCGCGGGAGCTGCGGCGGCGCCCTGGAAGACGGGAACTCCCGCGGCTAGAACTCGGCGTAGACCGGGGTGATGTCGACGGGCAGGCCGGCGCCGAGCCCCTCGATCAGCGGCAGCATCGCGGGGGGCACCTGCTTGCCGTACTTCTCGACGAACGCCTTGCCGGCCTCGTAGTCCCCGAGCGCCTGGATCATCAGCAGGTCGTGGGACAACTCGCGCACGGCGTCCCAGAACCTGTCGGCCACCGGGGTGAACTTGCCGTCCTCGGTGACCGCGATGCCGCCCCGCTCCATCAGGTAGTTGACCTGCAGCAGCACGCCCTGTCCGTGCGCCTCGGAGATGCCGAAGCGCGCCGTGCGGAAGATGCCGGCGACGAAGGTCTGGGGCACCGCGGCGAGCAGCGCGGGGTCCATCACGCCCTTCTCGGCCAGCTGCTGTTGCACGTACAAGGAGAGGATGTCGGCCTTGGCTTCCTCGAGCGTCGGGTACAGCTCGCGCAGCTCCGCCCGGACCTCGGTCTCGACGTCGCCCTTCCGGATCTTCCCCGGTCCGAGGCCGTGGGAGATCTCGTGGAACAGCACGAAGTTGACGAACGCCTCGGGCGACAGGCTCAGCGCCAGTTCCGCCGGCAGCACGCGCTCGGCGATCGGCACGAGGATCGCGTCGTACTTGGCCAGCATCACGTTGCGCATCAGCACGTTCTTGAACCCCTTCGCCTCGCGCACCCGCTCGTCGTTGGGCAGGTTGAACGCGATGGTCATCACGCCGGCCTGGCCCGCGGCGTACACCTGGTCGACGACCTTGATCGGGACCGTCGTCCCGCGGTTGGGGTTCTTGTGCTCGTCGGGGATCGGCAGCCGGCTCTCGAGCCACGCCACCTCGCCGGTGTACTTCTCGAGCTTGCCGCTCTCCTCGGGGTCGACCACGCACAGGAACGCCTCGAAGCTCGCCTTGTAGCCCAGCAGCCCGTCGTCGTAGGTCTCGTAGGGGCCGAGGACCACCTCGAGCGCGCCGTCGAGGGCGAGCCAGGCCAGGTCGCTGTCGTAGTAGTCGTTGGACAGGAAGGCGTCGGCGCGCGTGCGCAGGTAGGTCTGCAGCGTCGTCGGCTTCTCGGACGGGATCAGCGCCGCCGCGTCGCGCAGGATCTGCGCGGCCTGCTCCAGCTCGGTCTTGTAGGCCTCGGAGTACGGCACCGCGACCAGCCCGCCGCCGTCCCGCTTGATCAAGGTGAAGAAGCCCTTGAACGCCTCGGCCTGGTCGGGGTGCGCCGAGATCCACGACTCGAACTCCTCCTGGCTCAGGTCCTCCGGGTAGAAGTTCGAGCCCTTCGGGTGGACGATCTCGCCGAGGAACGGCAGGTAGTCCTCCTGGCGATCCCACGGGCCGCCCATCTTGAGGAAGAGCTCCTTGGCCGGGTCCCACTCGGGGCCGGCGACCTTGGCCAGTTGGTCGCGCATCGCCGGGTTGCCGGACCAGGTCTGCACGAACGCCAGCTCGCCCATGAGGTCCGCCGCCTTGCGCAGCTCGTGCAGCACCGCCCGCTCGGGGTCGGCGAGCTTCGTCAGGTCGCTGCCGAGCTGCACCTTGGCGTAGCGCGCCAGGCGGTCGGCCACGTCGGGTCGCACTTTCAGCGCCATCGAATCCTCCTGGGGCGGGGGCGGTTCCGGCGGCAGCGGCGGCGCGTCCGGCACGTTCGCCGGCTCGACCTGCGCCGTCGGCGGCGGCAACGGGGCGGCGTCCGGCACCGCCTCCGCCGGTTCCCCCTTCTTCTTGCACCCGGCCAGCGCCAGCGCGAGTCCCAACAAGATCCAGGCACGATTCCGCATCATCGCCTCCCTTTCCCGTTGCGGAATGGTGCCCTTCCCGAAGGGCCGGTGCAAGCGGAACCCGTCCGCACCGTTCAGGGGGCCAGTTCCCGGCGGACGACGAAGATCTGCGGCCAGCCGTCCACGCTCTCCTCGAAGGCGCAGTACACCAGGCCGCGGTCGGCGTCATAGGCCAGCGTCGGGTCGTCCGCCGGCCGGGCGTCGTCGATGTTGAGCCGGCGGCCCTCCAGCACCCACGCGGCCCCGCCGGCGTCCCAGCGGGCCACGAAGATGAAGCTCCCCTCGCTCCGGTGGTCCTCGGACCACGCCAGCCACAGCTCGCCCTCCACCTCGATCAGGTGCGGGTTGGACGAGTCGTAGTGTTCGGCCTCGGGGAACGCGCTGATCGGCCCGCCGCCCACCAGCTCCCATGCCGCGCCGGTCCAGCGCGCGACGTAGACGTGCTTGGTGTAGTCGGTGGGGTTGGCGCGGCTGTAGGCGAGGTAGACCTCGCCGTCGAGCACGAGCGGCGAGGGGATGCAGAGGTTGTTGTAGTCCCAGTCGTCGGTCAGCGCGCCGCCCAGCGGCGTGAAGCTCGTGCCGTCCCACCGCGCGACGTACAACTCGGTCAAATCCTGGTCGGTGTCGTCCTCTTCCCACTGCGCCACGATCGCGCCGCCGCCCGGGTCGGCGGCGATGCCCACCGTGCGCACGTTGCTGTAGTAGGTGCCGCCGTCGCCGATGCGGCTGAGGATCGGGGAGCGGTCCGACGAGGCGGGGTGGACGCGAGCGACCCACAGCCCGTCGGGCGTGTCCGGGTCGGCCGCGACGTCCGACTCGACCCAGGCCACCCAGGGATCCCCGCCGGCCGGGCAGGCGACGGCGGGCTCCCAGGCGTTGGCGCCGCCCAGCGTGGGGTCCCAGACGGTGCTGAGCTCGGCTCCGCCGTTCTGCGGCGTCCAACTGCTCGGGCTCCAGGCCTGCACGAAGATCCGGTCGTAGAACGTGTCGTCGTCGGCCGCCGAGTCGCCGGCCAGCGAGTAGGCCAGCCAGACCCGGGCGCCGTCGTTGCACCAGCCCGGGGTGCCGTAGATCGAGCCGTTGATGTTGCCGCCGGCGGGGTCCGGTTCGTGGACCCACGACCCGCCGACGGAATCGTCGAACCACGCCAGGCGGGGCTGGAAGCTGGCGTGCCGGTAGCCCACCGCGGGCGGGCCGCCGATCGCCATCACCACCGGGTCCTCGGATTCCGCGTCGGGCAGGCTCACCTGCCCGCCGACCTGCTCCCATTCCGGCACGGGCGCCTCGGCGGTGGTGAAGAACCAGGAGTAGTTCGCGTCCAGGGCGTTGCCCGCGAGGTCCCGGACCACGGTGGTGATCGACACGGTGTACTGGGTCGACCAGTCCAGCGGCGCCGCGGGGGTGAGGGTCGCGACGAGGCCCGCCGCGTCCAGAGCCACGGCGCCGGCCACGGGAACGCCCGCCGTCTCGAGGGTGAAGGCGGCGGCGGTGACCGTGGCCGGATCGATCGCCTCGCTGAACGTGGCCGTCACCACGGTCGCCGCCGCGACGTCCGCGGCGCCGGCGGCCGGCGTCGTCGCCACCACGGTCGGCGGCGTGGTGTCGGGCTCGGGGTCGGGGTCGCAGTGCCCGAGCGGCAGCAGCAGCAGCGAAAGGAGCGGCAGGAAACGGACCACGGAACGGCTCTGCATCACGGAACCTCCATCCCCCAGACGTCGGGGAAGCCTGATTCGCCGGTGGGCGGGTGTCAAGGAACGGGCGGCGCGGGCTCGGGCAGCGCGGAGAGCCCGCGGGCGCCGAGTTGCACGCAGTCGGTGCGGGTCAGCCGTTCGGCGGAGGCGTGACCGCCGCAGCGCAGCTCGAGGCACCGGCCGTTCGTCCACGGGACGAAGACCACGTACCACAGCGCCGGCTCGGGCTGGTCCCGCCCGACGAAGAAGCTGCGCCCCTCGCCCAGCGCCGAGTCGACCGGCAGCGGGCGGGGGTCGCCGACCAACCCGATCGGCTGCCCGTCCGCGGACAGTCCGCGCAGCACGCGCTCCACCTGCGCGGCGTCCACCGGGTCGCACTCGGGCCGGTCGTGGACCGTGGCGACCAGGTGTCCGTCGGGCCGGACCGCGCGGAACAACGCCCCGTCGTGCGCCAGCAGCGTGCTGTTCTCGCGCAGGATGTACCAGCCGTCGGGGACCGAGAAGCGCAGCCGGTTGCGCACGTCGTCGTAGGTCGGCTCGGGGTACGACTCGGCGGCCACCTGTTCGACCCGCTCCGAGCGGGCGGAGACGCCGGTGATGGTGGTCACGATCAGGGTGGCCGGCCAGGCGGAGAACAGCACGAGGGCGCCGAGGGCGCGGCGGGGGCCCGGGTCGCCCAGCGACAGCAGCAGCGCGGCGGGGAACACCGTCAGCGCCTCGGCCACCGACGCCAGTTGCCGCGTCCGGGCGTAGGCCAGCGCGGCGAAGACCAGGCCGACCACGGCCAACCCGACGGAGAAGTAGCGGGCGAGCCGCACCTCGCGCAGCACGGCGTAGGCCACCAGCAACGCCGCCACGCCGCCGCTGTAGAACTCCGGCCCCGTCTGGGCGGGGAGCAGGGGAATCGTCACGATCCGCGACAGCGGGCCGCCGGCCAGGTGCACCAGCCCGTAGACGCCCCACAACACCACCAGCACCAGGCCGACGCCCCGGGGCCGCGACAGCATCCGCACCGGCCGCCCCTCCCGGGTCTCGACGTAGCCGGCGACGTACTCGTCCCGGCAGCGCTGCGAACAGACGGGGATCTTCACCTGGGGGTCGCCGCAGACGGGGATCTCCAGCGGCTTCCGGACCGGCTTTCCACAGACATGACACTTCTTCGCCACGGACCGCATCCTACACCGCCGGGCCCCTCGCGGTCACCGTCCGGCGCGACGGGCGTCGACACGCGAAACGGCCCCCGGTTCCCGAGACCGGTCGTCACCATCGCCGGCAACGGACCCGGCACTGCCGTTCACATCGATGAGCTGCCGGGCCAGGCGCCGGACCAGGCGGAGGCGTGTCAGCGGGCGCCGCCGGTCATTCCCTGGATCGCCCGGTCGACGGCCTCGACGGTCCGCTTCTCGAGGTCCTGCTTGATCGCCGCCTTGCCGCCCTCGACCCACCCCTCGACGGAGCCGCCTCCACCGGCTTGCCGGAACGAGACCGCGCTGCCGTTCTCGGCGCGGACCGGTGCCTGGCAGACCACCTGCGCGTCCGCGAGCCGGACGATGACGATCCACCCCTCGGCGAAGCCGGGCTCGAACTTGCCGCCCTGGAAGACCCCGTGCTGGACCCTGGTCGGATGGAGCACGGCCGCGAAGCGATGACGTTCCAGTTCCTCCATCGCCTCCCGCAGGGTCGCCGGGTTGGGGTACTGGTACGCCTCCTTGTTCGGCCCGTACAGGCCGGTGATGCGGGAGAAGGAGGAGGCGGCGAAGCCGGTGAAGTCGCGCGAAACGTCGGTCTGGAGCGACTCGTCGCCGCCGCTGGCGCGCACCAGCGTGTTCCACGGCAGGCGCAGGAGGAACACCGGCCGCCCGTCCACGGGCTGGAACTCCTGCTTCGGACACTCCGTCGGTTGCAGCTCGACCACCCGCGGCACGGCGTCGCGCACGGCCGCCAGCTTGGCAAACATCGGCTGCGCCTCCGCGAGCGCCTGCTCGAAGTTCCCGGACCCGCCGCTCCTGGTACCGCCCCGGCAGGCCGGCAGGCCGAGAACGGCCAGCGAGATCACGAACACCGACATCCGCTGCATGGTTCCTCCTTCACACCGCTTCGCGCCCACCATCCCTGCGGTCCCCCATCGTTGCAGGGCACGACCGATAGCGCAGCGGGCGGATAATTCCAACCCGCGAGGAACCGCGCTCGCTCCAGCGAGCACGGAGTCGGGGTCTGCACGTTGGCGCCTGTGCCCGACCGGCGGGCCGTGGCGGTGGGAGGCGAACCGCCGGTCGCCGTCTCGTCCTCGTAGCAGTGGAAGACGCGCAGCGGCGCGCACGGCCCGGCCGAGAGGTGCTATGGTTGCGGCGGGCGCGGGGATGCCGGATGGCTCGGCCGGGCGGGGACGAGGAGTTGGCGATGGAGCGACCGTTGCGGATCCTGATGATCGCCTCCGAGGCCGTGCCGTTCGCCAAGACGGGCGGGCTGGCCGACGTGGCGGGCACGCTCCCACGCGTGCTGCGCGGACGCGGGCACGAGCTGCTGGTGGTACTGCCGCGCTACGGCTGGATCGACGGCGCGCGGCACGCGTTGCGGCCGTTCCACGCGCCGATGGGCGTCTGGATGGGCGACGGCGTCGAGGAGTGGTGCGCGGTGCAGGCGGCCGAGCGGGACGGGGTGACGTTCGCGCTGGTCGAGCACGACGCGCACTTCGGCCGGCCGCTCCTGTACCACGACGCCCAGTTCAACGACTACGCCGACAACCCGCGGCGCTTCGCGTTCCTCACGCGCGCGGCGCTGCAGCTGTGCCGCGACCGGGCCTGGGCTCCCGACATCGTCCACGTCCACGACTGGCAGACCGCCCTCGCCCCCGCCTACCTCAAGGTCTGGCACTGGAACGACCCGACGCTCGGGGGGGCGGCGAGCGTGCTGACAATCCACAACGTGGCGTACCAGGGGCGCTACCCGGCCGGCCACTGGCCGTACGTCGGACTGCGCACGGACAACTTCACCCCGGACGACTTCGAGGACCACGGCGCGACGAACTTCCTCAAGGGCGGCATCCGGTTCGCCGACATGGTCGGCACCGTCAGCCCGACCTACGCCCGCGAGACGCTCGGCCCGATCGGCGGCCACGGCCTCGGCCCGTACCTCGCCCGGCGCGGCCCCGACTACGTCGGCATCCTCAACGGGGTCGACTACGCCGAGTGGGACCCCGCGGTCGACCGGAGGATCCCGGCGCGCTACGACGCCGGTTCGCTCGAGGGCAAGGCGAAGTGCAAGCTCGAGCTGCAGCGACGGCTGGGCCTCGAGCCGGCGGCCGACGTCCCGCTGGTCGGCGTGGTCAGCCGGTTCGTCGAGCAGAAGGGGTTCGATCTGCTGGCGCCGGTGCTCGGGTCGATCGTGCGCGGCATGCGCGTCCAGTTCGCGATCCTCGGCTCGGGCGACCGGCAGCTCGAGCGGTTCTTCGGTCCCCTGCCCCACTGGTACCCCGGCCGCGTCGGCAGCCGGATCGGCTACGACGACGAGCTGGCGCACTGGATCGAGGCGGGGGCGGACTTCTTCCTGATGCCGTCGCGCTACGAGCCCTGCGGGTTGAACCAGATCTACTCGCTGCGCTACGGCACGCTGCCGATCGTCCGCGCCACCGGCGGGCTGGACGACACCGTCGAGCAGTACGACGAGCGGACCGGGGACGGCACGGGCTTCAAGTTCGAGGACGCCACGCCCGGCGCCGTCCACGACACGGTCGGCTGGGCCGTCAGCACGTACTACGACCGCCGACCGCACCTCGACGCGATGCGTCGCCGCGCGATGTCCCGCGACTTCTCCTGGGACCGCAGCGCGGCGGCCTACGAGCGGCTGTACGAGCGGGCGCTGGCGGTCAAGCGGTCCCGCTGAGCGCGACGGCCGACGGCCTCGACCGGACGGACCGGCCCGGACGACCTCCGACCGCCCGCCGCGACCCGATCGACCTTGCCGCCCCGCATCCGATGTGCTGGACTTTCCGGTGGGACCGCGGGGGGCCGGGGAGAGTGGAGATGAGAGCGACGCGCAACTCGAGCTGGCCGGCGGTCCTGGCCGCGGCGGTCGCCGCCGCCTGCGACGGATCGAGCGCCCCGCCCGGGCCGGACACCACGGAGCCGCCCCAGGAGGTCTGCAACGGCCTGGACGACGACGGCGACGGCGCCTGCGACGAGACCTACGAATGCTGTGCCGGGTCGTTCGTCTCCTGCGACACCGGGTGCGGCGTCACCGGCTGGCGGCGCTGCACCAGCGACTGCCGCGCGGCCGACGAGGAGGTCTGCCGGCCGCCGAGCGAGGCGTGCAACGGCGTCGACGACGACTGCGACGGCCGGACGGACGACCTGCCCGAGTGCCGCGGCCGGTGGCTGTGGCTCAACCCGTTGCCGACCTGGGCCGCGCTGCACGCCGTGTCGCTCGCCGCCGACGGCACGGCGCTGGTCGGCGGCGCCGGCGGCGTGTTCGCCCACTGGGACGGCACGCAGTGGCGACCGCTGGCCTCCCCGACCACCGCCGACGTGCGGGACATCGACGGCCACGGGTCCGACTTCACGGTGGCGGTGGCCGCGGACGGGGCGATCCTCCAACTGGGGTCCGCCGGCTGGATCCGGATGTCGGTCACGGCGCCCGCCGGGCTCCACGCGGTGTGGGTCCACGCTCCGGGCGACACCGCCGAATTCGCGCTCGCCGTGGGCCAGCGCGGCACGATCCTGCGCTGGAACGGCGCCAACTGGGCGACGATGACCTCCGGCACCGCCGAGGATCTGTGGGCGGTCTGGGGCACCGGCCCGGACGAGGCGTTCGCGGCGGGCGCCCACCGCACGCTGCTGCGCTGGGACGGCACGGCCTGGCACGTCGAACAGCCGTTCACGGACCAGGGGTGGCTCGAGGGCGTCTGGGGCTCGTCCGGCGACGACGTCTACGCCGTCGGCCGCGACGGCTGGGTGCTGCACTTCGACGGCACCACCTGGCAGCGGCCGGCGGTGCCGACCACCCGCGACCTGTGGGACGTGTGGGGCCGCGGCGCCGACGACGTCTGGATCGCCGGGGACGCGGGCACGCTGCTCCACTGGGACGGCGCGTCGTGGACCGCCGTCGACGCCGCCGCGGGCGCCGCCGGACTGCGCGGACTCGACGGCAGCGGAGCGCTGGAGCTGTGGGCGGTGGGCGAGCACGGCACCGTGGTGCGCGACCGCGGCAGCGGCTGGGCCTCGCTGACCCGCGGCCCGACCGACGACCTGGAGGCGATCGTCACCGTGCCCGGCGCCGGCTTCCTCGCCGCCGGGCGTCACGCCGACACCGCGCTCAACGTCTGGACCTCGGTGTTGTTCGGCTCCGATGCCGGCTGGCGCGCCGAACTCGAGACGACCACCGGGCAGTACGACGACGTCTGGGCGGCCGCGGCCGACGCGGCGTGGGTCGTCGGACCGGGCGGCCTGGTCCAGCGCTACGACGGGTCGCACTGGACGCGCCAGACCACGCCCGTCCGGACCGACCTGCACGCCGTCTGGGGCAGCTCCCCCAGCGACGTCCTCGCCGCCGGCGACGACGGGACCCTGTTGCGCTGGGACGGCGCCGCCTGGAGCCTCGTCGACCTCCCGCTCGACGAGCACCTCCACGCCCTGCACGGCCTCGGTCCCGACGACGTCTGGCTGGCCGGCGACGCCGGCGCGCTGCTGCACTGGGATGGTGCGAGCTGGGCGCCGCGCGCCACCGGCTCGCGGATCCACTTCCGGGCGCTGGCCGCGGTCTCGCCGGACTGCGTGTTCGCCGTGGGCGAGCAGCCCGGCACGACGGCCGGCGCCGGGACCGGCGGGGTCGTGCGCTGGGACGGCGGCCGCTGGGTTCGCGACGAGGGGCTGTTCCCGACGCCCTGGACCGACGTCGTGGCGTTGTCGCCGACCGACGCCTACGCCGCCGCCGGCGCGGCGGTCTGGCACTTCGACGGCGTGCGCTGGACGGCCCTCGCCCCGACCGGCGTCGGTCGCACCTTCACCGCCCGGCTGTTCCGGGCCCTGACGCTCGACACCGAACGGCGCCTGGTCACCGCCGGACACTTCGGCGCCGTGCTGCGCTGGGACCCGGGGCTCTGACCCGCGCGCGGCACGCCGGACGGTCGGACCGCCGCGCTCAGTCGTAGGCGTTGTAGATCTCGAAGTCGGCCGGGGCGTTCTCGACGCCGATGAATCCCACGCGGTCGCCGGGGACCGTCACGCGGTGGACCCGGCACCCCGGCCGGCAGCGCAGCGTCTCCATCCAGTGATAGCGCAGCACCAGCTTCCCGCCCGCGCTGCCGCGCACGGCGATGCGGTTGAGCCGCGCCCGGAACTCGCCCGGGCCGCCGCCGACCACGAAGTGCGAGGGCTCGCGCACGCGGTAGACGCGCTGCCGGTGGATCGTCGTCACGAGCTGCAGCAGGTCGGTCCGGCTTTCCAGGCGCGGGATCGGGTTCGACAGGATCACCCAGCGCACGTTGTACTGCAGGAGGTACTCGCGCAGCTCCTCGTCGGTCGGCGGGGCCTTCCCGAGCCAGCGCCGGAACAGGTTGGCGTCGCTGTGGGCGAGGTTGATCTCGAGGAACCCGCCGAGGATCTGGGCGTCGGTGTTCCACGCCAGGTGCTCGCCCAGCATCCACCACTCGACGAGCCAGCGGCCCTGACCGTCGTCGGCGGCATCGACGAACGCCGCGACGGTCCGGAAGTCGTCCGCCGCGTGGGCGTGCAGCCGGAAGTCGAACGGCTCGGGCCAGCGGATCGTGCCGAAGTAGATCCCGCCGTTGACGTCGGGCGGCGGCGCCGGGAGCGGCCGCGTCTGGCGCGGGATGGCGTCGGGGATGAAGTACAGCACGTCGCGCGCCAGGCGGGGCGCGGTGACGAACAGCCCGAGCCCCAGCAGCGCCCAGACCACCGGCGTCGGCCGCAGCTCGCGCAGCGCCCGCACGCCGCGCTCGAGGAACCACGCCGCGGGGATCACGGCCAGGTACATCGCCGGGAGCACGAAGCGATACGGCTGCACCTGGCGCAGCGGGCCGAACCAGCCGCCGAGGTACGCCACGAACAGCAACGCGCCCAGGGACGCCGCGAACGGACCGAAGCGCCGGTCGCGCTCGCGCCGCCACAGCCACAGCGCCAGCACCGCCCCGCCCAGCGCCAGGAAACGGAAGCCGGTCCGCATCCCGATCACCCCGGTCACCGCCGGCTCGTTGGTCAGCCCGAGGTAGTCGGTGAGCAGGTAGTCGGGGGTGGCGTCGAGGTAGAACCCGGAGTCGAGGATGTAGTGCCAGAAGCGCAACGACGGCTCCAGCCACCACAGGTTCGTCACGATCGTGCCGACCGCCACCGCGGCCAGGGCCACGTGCTCCTGCACGCGCACCGTGCGGAACTCGCGCACGTACAGCCAGCCCATCGGCACCGCGAGCAGGAAGAACGAGTACGGGTGCAGGTTGTGCAGCACGACCAGCAGCACGAGCAGCACGAACAGTCGCCACGGCCGGCGCGTCTCGAGCCAGCTCCAGAACAGCGCGAGGGCCGGAATCCACAACCAGGCGGCGAAGCCCCAGCAGGTCATCCCGACCCACGAGACCAGGTGCGCCAGCGCGTCGAAGGCCCAGCACGCGGAGGCCAGCCCCGCGGCGGCCGCGGCGGTCCCCGCGCCGAGCCCGAACCAGCGGGCCCCGAGGAAGAAGGCCAGCGGCACGAACAGCGCCGAGAGCCAGACGAACAGGTTGAACGCCGTGGGCAGCGGGACACCCAGCTCGGTCAGGGCGATCGTCCACAGCTCCCAGCCCTTGTTGTCGGCGTCGAAAATCACGCCCGACGGCTGCCCCGCCAACCGGTGCGGGTTGTACGACCAGGTCTCGCCGCTCTCGCGGTACGCCTGCACCGCCCGCGAGGTCTGCTCGTAGTGCGTCTCCCAGTCGAACCCGCCCACCGGGTGCCCGGAGAGGATCACCGACGGCGGCTGGAAGTACAGCACCAGCGCCACGTGCACGGCCTGCACGGCGAGCAGCGCGAGCCAGGGCGCCCAGCGCTTCATCCGCCGACCCGCAGCCACCCCTCCAGCGTCCCGGAGCGCCAGAAGGCGAACAGCAGCCCGAGCCAGGTCAGGCCGAACACCGCCCGCAGCAGATCCCACGACCGGGGCGCGCGGACCGGGTCGAGCGGCACGGCGACGCCGAGCAGCAGGGCCAGGCCGATCCAGCGGTGCAGGAACAGCGCGGCGTAGACGGCGCAGGCCGCGATCAGCACGCGACCGAGCCAGGCCGCCGCGACGGGCCCGAAGGCCACCGCCGTGGTCCGCAGTCCCGCCGCCCGGTCCGACGGCTCGTCCCGGATCACCTGCACCACCTCGGTGACCATGCACAGCAACCCGAGCAGCCCGGCCAGCCACCAGCCGGGCGCGGAGGACAGCGGGAAGCCGACCAGCGCCATCGTCACGCCCCAGCCGCCCATCGCCAGCACGTCGACCACCGGCCGCCGCTTCAACGCGGCGGAGTAGGCCACGATGACGACGACGGTGGAGCCGAAGGCGAGCAGCAGGCCGAGCGAATGGAGCGCGCCGACGGCGGCGAGCACCACCGTCAGGGCCGCAACGGCGCCCCACCCCGCCGCGCGATGCTCGGCCAGGAAGCGCGTGCGCACGTGGTCGCGCCCGGGCGCCTCGAGGTCCAGGCCGACGTCGTAGCAGTCGTTGAGCACGTAGACGAACAGGTTGAGCAGCAGGCCGAAGGCGAGGCGGTAGCCGAGGTCGAGCCAGGGGAGCCCGAGCGCGGCGGCCAGCGTCAGGCTGGTGACGAGGTTGCCCCCCTCACGCTTGCGGATCCGGAAGATCGCCGTGTCGGCCACGATCCGCACGGCGGCCGCGAGGCCGTTCATCGCCTCGCATCCTCGACGTGGACCCGTCCGATGTCAAGGAACGCGGCCTGAATCCTCAGAAGATCACCGTACGCAGTTGGTAACCGGTCATGTCCGAGTAGGTGTACGGCCCGCTGCCGATCGGGAACTGCTCGAATTCGTAGGTTTCGGGATCGATCCGGATCGCCATGTTGCCGCCCTGCGAGACGGCCCACACCTGCTGCTGGAAGTCGACGGCCACGCCGATCAACTCGCTGGGACCGGCGCCCGAGACGGTGTGCACCAACGTCACGTCGCCCTCGTCGATCTGCAGCACGTCGCCCTGGGTGTTGGCGACCCAGACCGAACCGCGGTTATCGACGGCGATGCCCCGGAAGAAGGCCGACATCCGCGTGTCGTCGTAGGTCTGGTTGGTCCCGGTGGCCGGGTCGTGCCGGTTGACGCAGGAGCCGGCCATCTTGCGGCCGGAGGTCCAGACCCGCCCGAGGCCGTCCACCGAGATGCCGTAGCCGCACGGGACGTTGACGTACTCGACGGCCAGGTCGGAGGTGTCGACCTTGGCCAGGTTGCAGAGGCCGATCGTGCAGAACGCGCCGACGATCCAGAAGTGCCCGGTGGTGTCCATCGCGCCCCCGTAGGGCTGGTTGGTGACGTGCGTCTCCGCGACGATCTCGCCGGTCTCGCCGTCGAGCTTGTAGACGTTCCCGTTGCTCAACGCGCCGATCCAGACGAAGCCGCCCCGGCCGGTGTCCGGGTTCTCGGTGCCGTCCCACGCCGTGGCCCGGGCCCCGATCGACCCCCCGCTCCCGAACGGCGTGTTCCAGATCATGCACTCGTCCTCGCCCCACGGCCTGACGTCGGTCGGGCCGGTCGAGGTCTGGATGATCCGGTCGCCGTTGCGGTCGACGCACCCCGACGGCTCCGCGGCGAACTTGGTCACCGACGACGGGCCGCTGGCCGGATCGCGGTTGGTCACGACCATGTCGCCGTGGAGGTTGACCGACGTGCGCGACGGGTCGCCCGCGCCCAGCTGCGGACTGGTCCAGTAGCGCCCGACCTCGATCCCGTCCAGCGTGCAGACCTTCGACAGCGTCCCCTCGGCGGTGTTCGAGATCCAGATGTACGACGCCTCGGCGCAGTAGTGCCCGCTCCCGCCGTCGTCCACGGTCGCGTCCTCGCGCACCGTGCCGTCGTCGTCCGCGTCGCCGTCCGCGTCGGCGCCGGCATCGACGGCGCCCGAACAGCGGCAGGTGCCGTCCACGCACGAACCGGACGCGTAGCCGGCCGCCGTGCACTCGACCGTGCACGACCCCGGCTCGCAGCTCCCGCTGCTGTTGTCGTCGGCGCAGCCGCCCTGGGCGAGCGACAGCGCGGCTCCGAACGCCATCCACCACTTCGTCATCACCACACCTCCCGGGACAGCCGAAGGGTACGGCGGCACCGCGGAACCGTCAACCGGGACGTTCCGGAACGTTCCGGAATGTTCCGGAATGCACGTCCCGGAATGCGCGTCCGGGAACGTCCCGAAGCCCGGCGACTCCCGCAGACGTTGACAGGTCCTCGCGTCCCGCTACCATGATGACTGGCGGGAGGCGCGAACGATGGCGACTCGGGGACACCACGGGGCGTGGTTTCGCGTGCTGCTGGCGGCCTGGCTATGGGTGGGGTGCTCGCCGGCGGACCACGAGGGGTCGGTGACGGACGTGCGGCGGGACGTGCCCGCGGACGCCACCGACGGAGCGTCGGACGGCATCGTGCTGGACGGCGACGGCGGGACGTGCGACCCGGCGGACTGCGCGACGCGCTGCGCGGCGGCGGGGTTCCCGCGCAGCGAGTGCACGGCCGAGGGCTCGTGCTCGTGCTCGAGCGACCCGCCGGTGGACGGGGGCGGGGACACGCCGCCGGACGAGGACGCCGGGACGGGCGAGGACGGCGCGGCCGTGGACGACGGCGGGGGACCGGAGGACGCCGCCGCGGAAGACGCGCGGCCGCCGCTGCCCTCGCGCTGCGGCGAGAACCGCTCGTACATCTGGATCGCCAACTCGGCCGAGGGGACGCTGTCGAAGCTCTGCACGCTGGACGGCGCGGAGGTGGGCCGCTACCTGACCAGCCCGCTCGGGGCGCTGGGCGACCCGTCGCGGACGTCCGTGAACCTGCACGGGGACATGGTGGTGACGAACCGCAGTCCGGGCGGAGAGACGCCCGCGGGCCCGTCGTCGGTGACGAAGTTCGCGGCCGAATTGGAGGACTGCGTCGATCGCAACGGGGACCACGCGATCCAGACCTCGACCGGACCGACGGACGTCAAGCCGTGGGGCGAGGACGAGTGCATGATCTGGAACACGACGCTTCCGGACGCGGGCGCTTCGAGCCCGATCGGCGCGCGGGCGACGGCGTGGGACGGTACCGAGGACTCGTACACGGGTCGCGGCGGCTTCGTCTGGATCGGGGCGCTCGACACCGGCGGCGTGTTCAAGCTCGAGGGCGACACGGGGGCGGTCGTCGCTCGGACGAACGTGACGAACATGCCGTACGGCGGTGCGATGGACGGCTCGGGCAACTTCTGGATCGTCGGCGGGATGTGCACGATCGGGACCTGCCGGATCGTTCGCGTGAACACCACGTCGCTCGCCGCGACCTACTTCACGGTGCCTTGCGGCTACGGCATCGCGGTCGACGCCTACGACCGCGTCTGGACCTCGGGCAGGACCATGACCGGCTCGTGCGTCACCCGCCTCACCCCCTCGACCGGCGAGAGCGTGACCTACAACGCGCCCGGCCTGACCAAGTTCTACCGCGGCATCGCCGTGGACAACGCCGGCTCGGTGTGGGTGGCGAGCACCAGCGGCGATGTGGTGCAGGTGCGCGAGTCGGACGTGACCTTCGTGCGCGAGCAGCGGGTCGGCCCGGAGGCGGTGGTGGGCGTGGCGATCGACTTCGAGGGCAACGTGTGGGCGGTCTCGCAGGGCGGCAACGCGGCGCTGAAAATGCACCCCACGACCTACGCCGTGGAGAGCTTCCCCGTCGGTACCGGCCCCTACACCTACAGCGACATGACCGGCTACCAGCTGCGGACGGTGATCCTGCGCTGAGCGGGGTCAGCGCGAGAACCAGCCGAGGAACGCGTCGCTGACCATGCTCGGCTCCTCGGAGTACCGCGGATCGTTGATCGACTCGAGGGACGTCTCGGACGGCTCGCCCGCGCCGAACACCGCGCTCGAGCCGTAGCCGCCGGTCAGCACCACGTCGCCGGCGCCGGTCACCGCCAACCCGCGCCCCGCGTCGTAGGCCGGGCCGCCGGCCATCGTGGCCCAGGCCAGCTTCCCCTCGCGGTCGTAGCGGGCCAGGAACAGATCCTTGTCGCCGGCCGACACCAGCGTCGTCTCCATCGGGTCGTCCTCGCCGAACGTGGCGCGGTCCTCGAACGAACCGGCCAGGACCACCCCGCCGTCGTCATCGACGGCCAGCGCGAAGCCGGCATCGAACCCGGCGCCTCCGGCGCGCGTCGCCGCGAGGAACCGGCCGTCGAGGTCGTAGCGTGCGAGGAACACGTCGGCGTCACCGGCCGAACGCAGCCGCTGCTCGGTGTCCTCGCCGCGGCCGAAGGTCGCGGTCCGCTCGAAGTGCCCCGCGAGCAGCACGGTGCCGTCGGGCAGCTGCGCCAGCGCCGTCGCGGCGTCGGTGCCCTCGCCGCCGGCCCGCACGGCCCAGACGACGGTCCCGGACGGATCGAGCCGGGCGAGGAAGGCGTCCGAGGCGCCGTCGGGCGCGAGGGACACGGCGTCGAACATCACCGGGCGGCCGAAATGGCCGGCAACGAGCAGGCTGCCGTCGGGCAGCGCCAGCAGGGCCGAACCCTCGTCGGTCCGCGTGGCGGGCAGCCCGCGCACCCAGACCAGGCTGCCGTCCTCGCGGTAGCGCACGACGAAGATCCCGTCGCCGGTGTCGGAGTCGACCGTCAGCTCGTTGGTCTCGCCGGCGCCGAACACCGCGTGCCGCGCGAAGCAACCGCTCGCGGCCAGGCCCCCGTCGGGCAGCGTCACCGCCGCGGCGGCGTGGCTGCGCCCCTCGCCGCCGCCGGTCCGGACCCACAACAGCTTGCCGTCCCCGTCGTAGCGGGCCACGAACATGTCGTAGCGTCCGGTCGCGGTGACCGCCGTCTCCTCCTCGGTCCCCGGCGCGAACACCGCCGTGTTCTCGAACTCCCCCGCCAGCACGGCGCCGTCGTCGGGCATCACCGCCATGCCGTACGGGTCGGCCTGGTTCGCGCAGACCGCCCACTCGACCTCCCCCGCGTCGGTCACCCGCGCCAGGAACGCGCCGCGCTCGATGTTCTCGCAGAACGCCCGGTCGCCGCCCGGCAACGACCAGGTCGCGGGGCCGAAGACGTAGCCGGCCAGCAGCAGGTCGCCCCGGGAAAGCAGCGCCAGGGCGCGACCGGCGTCCGCCGCCGGGCCGCCGAAACGCACGACCCGCTCCAGCCGCCCCGGGCAGTCGCTCCCGCAGGTGCGCCGCCCGTCCTCCCAGCCGGAGTTGGGGAACGGCACGCTGGCGCAGCCCGCGGCCAGCAGCAACACCGTCCCGAAACCGACCCGCCCGCACACTCGCGAGGTCCGCATGCGTACCTCCCGCCCCGTTCCGGGGCCCCTGGGGTTCGGCCGCCAAGCTACCACGGGAACGCGAACGGGGGCCAATCCGCGCGGCCGGCGGCTCAGCTCGGGTCGCCGACCCGACCGACGAACAGGATCAGGCCGGTGCGGAGCTCCCGGATCAGGAACAGGAACGGACGGTCGGCGTGGAACCGCAGCGGCTCGCGGGGTCCCGGCGCCATTCCAGACGGGGCCATCACCACCGCCGTCGCCGCCGCCGCCTCGGTCCCCTCCTCGTTGACCTCGACGAACGCGCGGTGGAACACCGCCGACACGTACAGCCCGGTCTCCGGCGTCGGCGGCTCGGCGATCCCCTCGAACTCGGCCTCCCCGGCCTGGAACGCGCGCTCCATCCCGAGCGCCTGCAGGTCGGCCCCGATGTTGCGGGGCTCGGGCGGGGCGATGCGGAAGCGCGGCAGACGGACCTCGACCTCCTGCACCGGCAGCCGGCCGAGCGTCCCGAGGTGCGCCGCGGTCAGCCACGGATCGGGCGCCTCCCCCGCCGCCGGGAGCACCACGACCATCGACAGCTCGCGGCCCGCGTAGGGCAGCTCGAGCAGTTGCACCCCGTCCCGCTGCAGGTAGCCGAAGTCGTCCTTGGCCTCCATCATCGGCACGTCGACCTTGGTCCCGTCGGCCCGCGTGAACGGCCGCGGGCTCGTCGCCTCTTCCTCGAACACCAACGCCCACCGGCCCTTGAAGTAGACCGCGTTGACCAGCACCAGCCGCGTGTCGGGGCCGACCGAGCCCGCCGGCAGGATCTCCGGGATCCGGTCGGCGGTCTGGCCCGCCACCCAGCCGTTGATCCGTCCGCGAACCGCCTCGGAGGCGCCGCGGAAATCCACCGCCTCCAGCGGCGCCGCGTACTCGGCCGCGGTCCACTCCAGGAACTCGGGCCGGAACGTGTAGCTTCGCTCGCCGAACAGCCGGTTGGCCACGGCCAACCGCACCGACTCCGAACCGCCGGCGAGCAGCAGCAGCCGCTGCTGGCGTCCGAGCAGGGCGCGGAGGCGTCCGGGGTCGTCGCCCAGGTGCAGGACGGCGTCCATCTCCGCGGCGGTCTGCCCGCGCGCCCCGCCGGAGGTCATCGCCAGCGCCAGCAGGACGCTCGTCGGGGAAAACGCCATGTTCGTCTCCCCCGCGGACAGCCGCGGATGCAGGTCGGCCGCCAGGGCGCTTGCGGCCCCGGCCACCAGCGCGGCCTCCGCGTCGTCGAACGGAGCGGCCGCCGCCGGCGGCGGCAACGGCGAGACCTCCACCGACGCCGCCGACGATCCACCGTCCTGTTTCCTGCAGCCCGACCCCGCCGACGCGAGCAGGACCAGGGACAGCAATCCGATCGACGAGCCCGACCACGAATGGAGCCGCATCGCCTTCTCCTTCCCCTCGACCGGGGCGCCGCCACGACGACCACGACGCCCTTCCGGCCCCGCCAGGACACCACGGTCTCGCGGTGGACCGCAACCTCGCAACACGGTCCGCCTCCGGTGCGACACCTTCCGGCCGGCGCCTGCGAACGGTTGCACTCGCCGCCGGAAACCGGTTATGAAAGACGACGGAAGGAGGAACGTCATGTCCCGTGGAACGCTCTGTGTGGTGCTGTTCGTGGTGGGTGCGCTGGCGTTCGGCTGCAAGAAGAACGAGGAAGGTGCCGCCGGTGGCGGCGGCGGCGGGCAGACCCTGGCCTCGTTCCAGGCCGGCCCGGACTACGTGGCGTTGATGGCCGCGGCCGGCGACGCCGCGAAGCTGATCGCCGAGGACAAGTGCGCCGACGCCGTGCCGAAGGCCAAGGAGGCGCTGGCGCTGATCCTGAAACTGGTGCCCGACTACGGCACGATCGGCGAGGCGGCCAAGAGCGACAAGACGCTGTCCGACCGGATGAGCGAGCTCAACGCGGCCCGCGCAACGCTCGAGATGGGGATCGAAGGCTACGAGGAGGATCCGGCCTCGGACCTCGCCAAGATCCACTGCAAGGGCATCGGCAACTCGTTGGCCGAGGTCGTCGGCTCCCCGTAGCACACCCGGAACGCGGCGGGCCTGCGGAGCGCGGTCGTTCCCCTAGGACGACCGTCGTCCGGAATGGGCCAAGCCGAGGACGAGGGCGGTGAGCAGGCCCACCGCCAGCACCAGCCCCAGCGTGCGGGCGGGCGGGAGCGGGATCAGCGACAGGGCGAGGCCCACGGCGGCGAGCGCCGGGCCGAGGTACAGGGCCACGCGCCGCGCGTCGCTCCAGGCCGGCGTCCCGGGCTGGGGCGCCAGCAGCAGCGCCCCCAGCGCCCCGCCGACGGCCAGCACCACCCCGAACAGCACCGGCAACCCGGGATCGACCACCAGTCCGAGGTAGCCCGCACCGCCCACGGCGAGCGAGGCGGCCACCAGCGGCACGATCACCCGCGGCAACGCCGCGCTCAGCACGGCCAACGTCCCCTGCCAGCCGGTGCTGCAGGCGGTGGAGCCGAGGATCCCGGGGCCGCCCACGAACACCAGGCACAGCCAGAGCACCAGGCCGAAGGCCGCCGCGGACAGGAAGCCGCTCGTCACGTCGCGGAGCACCCGCGCCCGCACCGAGGCCGCCGCCAGCGGCATGCCGCCCACGCGCACCCGCAGCGCAACCCCCTGCCCGTCCGGCAACGCCAGTCCGCCGTGCTTCCGCTCGGAGGCGGCCCGCAACAGCTCCTGCTCCGCCAGCGCCGACCGCTCGGCGTCCGGCGTCTCGGCCAGCGCCCACGCCCGGACGTAGTCCGGCAGCTCGCTCTTCGACGCCCCGCCCAGCTCGACCTTCTCCAGCGCCCCGAACGCCATGCGGGCTTCCTCGGCCAGCCCCTCGGCGTCCTGCGCCGCGGCGGGGAACACCTCCAGCAGCGCCGCGCGCACCGCCGCGAGGTCGAGTTTCCCCGCGCGGGCCATCGCCGCGGCGAGCTGCGTCCGTTCGGCCTCCCCCACCGCCAGCGGCTCGTTGCTCTCGAGGTCCGCCACCAGCAGGTAGGTCGTGCCGTCGACGAAGTGCTCGCCGAGGCGCGTCGCGATCTGCGCGGCATCGAGGCCGGAGGCGGCCTCGACCCGGTTCAGCAGATCGCGCAACAGACCGGGCGCGCGGGCGGCCGGCTCGATCCCGAGGATCGCCAGCCGCCGGCTCAGCCGGTCGAGCAGCTCGGCCTCCATTCGTTCGAACGCCGGCGGGGCCGCCGCGGCGAAGGTGACGTAGCGCAGCGCCCCCGGCACGGCGTCGAGCAGCGTGTCGCGCGCGCGGACCAGGTCGTCGGGCGGCGAAGCCGGGGCTACCTTGGCCAGCACGGCGGCGCTCCGCTGGTCCGCCGCGACGAGCTGACCCAGGCCCGGCTGGCCCGCCGACATGATGAAGAACTTCCGCACACCGTTCGCGGTCGGCGGCAGCTCCGCCGCCCGGCCGTCGGTGAGCCCCATCATCTTCACCGGACCGATCAACGACACCGCCTGGCGGGTCGCCGGATCGCCGAGCGCCGCGGCCTCGAGCGACCGCAGGGCGTCGAGCGCCTCGGGGGTGCCGATCTCGCCGCGCACCGCGGCGACCATGGTGGCCGAGCCGCCGAAGTGCTCGCGCAGGAACTGCTCGGCCTGCCGCGGACCCGACCCGGGCGCGAACGCCTCGTCCGGCTCCACCGCGACGCGCAGGCGCGTCACGCCGAGGTACGGCAGCGCGCAGGCGATGGTCAACGCGACGGCGAGCGCCGGACGCGCCGGCGGC
>CAZMRP010000009.1:840-25375 GCA_964568275.1 uncultured Myxococcales bacterium | reverse complement strand
GCCGTGCGCCGGTTGCGGGCCCAGGGCCTGCAGGTCCGCCTGCTGAGCGGCGACAACGCCGCGGCCGCGCGCGCCGCCGCCCGCGCGCTGGGCATCGACGAGGTGCAGGCCGAGGTGCTGCCGGAGGACAAGGAGCGCGTGGTGCGCGAGGTACGGCAACGCGGCGAACGGACGGCGATGGTCGGCGACGGAATCAACGACGCCCCGGCGCTGGCCGCCGCGGACGTCGGGATCGCGATGGGCGGCGGCACCGACGTGGCGCTGGAGGCTGCGGACGTCACGCTGGTCGGCGGCGACCCGGTCGGGGTGCCGCGCGCCGTCGCACTGTCGCGGGCGACCTGGGCGACGATCCGGCAGAACCTGTTCTGGGCCTTCTTCTACAACGTCGCGCTCGTTCCCGCGGCCGCCGGCGCGCTCGCCGGCGTGGCGGCCTTGCCGGCCGTGCTCCGCGACTTCCACCCGGCGCTGGCCGCGGCGGCGATGGCGCTGTCCAGCATCACGGTGGTGCTCAACAGCCTGCGGCTCGGTCGCCGCGGCCGGGTCATCGCGCGGGAGATTCCCGGTGGCGCAGCCGGTTGAGCCGGCGACGTTCGAGGCGGCGTCGGGCGGTTTCCTGGCCGGCCGGCCGGCCTTCGTCCGCTGGTGCCGACCGCCGCGCGTGGGTTTCGCCGAGGCGAGCGACCTCCGCTGGGAGCTGCTCCGCACCGTGGCCCACCGGGACCATCTGCAGCCCGCCGATCTCCTGCCGGGAGCCCGCTCCGTCGTCGCCTGGTTCCTGCCGTTCCGGACGCGCCTCGTCGAGGACAACCGGGGCGGGGCCTGGGCCACGGCGGACTGGGCGGCGGCCTACGTCCAGGTCAACGAGTTGCTGGCCGAGACGACCGCCTGGGCCACCGACTGGCTGGCCGACCGCGGGTTCCGCGCCGCCGTCGACCCGCCGACCGGACGGTTCGATCGCGAGCGGCTCGTGGCTCCCTGGTCGCACAAGCACGCGGCCTGGGTCTGCGGCCTCGGGACGTTCGGCCGCCACGCGCAGCTGATCTCGGCCGACGGCCCGGCCGGCCGCTGCGTGTCGCTGGTCACCGATGCGGCGTTCCCGCCCTCCCCGGCCGTGGTCGGCGAGCGCTGCCTGAGCCGTTCCGGCGGCGGCTGCGAGCTCTGCGTGGACGCCTGCCCGGTCGCGGCGCTGGCGGCGCAGCCGTTCGACCGGCGGACCTGCTGGGAGCACTGCCGGGCCAACGCCGCACGCCGTCCGGATCTCCCGGCGTCCCAGGTCTGCGGCAAGTGCGCCGCGGCCTGCCCCGCCCGCTAGCGGAACTCGCCCTTGAGCCCCAGCGCCGGCAGGATCGGCAGCCCGGAGATGTCGCGCCGGCGCGTGTAGTCGTAGTTGTAGCCGATCGCCTCGACGTTCTCGGCGTAGTACACGTTCTGCACGTCGAGGTAGATGTCGAGCACGAAGTGCTCCCATTCGAACTTCTTGTCCACGCGCAGGTCGAGCTGGTGGAACCACGGCAGGCGCAGCGAGTTGTCGGCCCCGGGGAGCCGCTCGTACTCGTCGCAGTCGGCGTTGAAGATCGCCCCCGCCACCGGCGTCGTCGGATAGCCCTCGGCGACGCGGAAGCGGAAGCCGACCGACCAGCCGGAGCCCAAATCGAAGGAGCCGACCAGCGTCAGGTTGAGCAACTGGTCGAAGGCCGCCTCGCGCCACCCCTCGACCGGATCCCACTCCTCGGACTGCATCAACGTCAGGGCCAGCCAGCCGAAGAACAGGTCGTCCGGCTCGTAGCGCACCAGCAGCTCCAGCCCGTAGGCCCGGTCCCGGCCGCCGTTCTCGAAGCCGAGCGGCCGCCGCTCGCCGTCGCGCTCCACCTGCCGGTCCGACGGGACGACCGCGTTGCCCACCTCGCGGTAGAACCCGTCGACCTGCAGCAGCACGCGGTCCCACAGCCGCTGCTCGAGCCCCAGGCCGTAGTGCAGCGCGTGCTCCGGCGCGAGGTCCGGGTTGCCGCTCCGCTCGTCGGTCTGGAAGAAGCCGGCCGGCTGGGAGTACTGGCCCAGCCCCCCCTTGAGCGTCGTGCCGTCGACGACCTCGTAGCGCACGTTGAACCGCGGGTCGAAGGCCGGGTGCGCGCCGTCGCCGAACAGGTCGACCCGCACGCCGGGGATCAGCCGCAGCCGCTCCACCGGCCGCAGCTCGGTCTCGACGTAGAACCCCGGGACCCAGGACCAGCCGGTTTCCAGCACCTCGAACGGCTCCAGCGCGCAGATCGACTGCTGGGTCCCGGTCGCGTTGGCGAAGAAGTTCGGGAGGCGCAGCCGCGTGCGGCTCCAGGTCACCGTGGTATCGATGCCCAGCGTGAGCTGGAACACCTCGCCGGCCTGCCAGGTCAGCTCGTCGCGCAGCTGGATCGGCACGAAGCCCTGCACGGCGTCGAACGACGTCCCGGCCTGGATGACGAACTCGTTGTAGCCGACCCCGAGCAGCATGCGGTTCTCGAGCGCGTCGCCCAGCCGGCGGGTCCACTCGGTCTGGAACCGGTAGAAGCTGGTGCCGAGCGTCCGTTCGCCGACCAGCGTGGGGCCGCCGGCGTCGAAGTCGTCGATCAGCACGCTGAACCGGTCGTCCGAGCCGTAGGCGAAGAAGCGGAGGTCGTCGTCCGGGGTCGGCTCCCAGTCGGCCAGGGCCTGGAAGTCCCAGTACACGGGGGCCTGCACCGTGTCGAACGGCACCATGTCCTGGACCGCGGCCAGCACCGCGTCGATGTAGCTGCGGCGCAGGCCAAGCGCGAGCGACGCGTTGTCGGCGAGCGGCCCCTCGACGAAGGCGCCGGCGTCGATCAGGTTCACGTCGAGGTAGCCGTTCCAGCCCTCGCGGTCGGGACGCCGGGGCACGACATCGACGATCCCGGCGGTCACGCCGCCGTAGCGCACGGAGTAGTTGCCCGGGTAGTAGTCGATCCGTTCCAGGAAGTCGGCCGCCACCGCCGAGCGCAGTGCGCCGAAGTGGTACAGCAGCGGGACCTGGATCCCCTCGACGTAGAACGCCGTGTTCTGCGGGGCCGAGCCGCGGACCACGACGAGCCCCGCGCCGAACTGGGGCCGCGCCACGCCCGGCAGGTTCTCCACCACGCGCAGCGAGTCCCCGCCCGTACCGGGCATCCGGACGATCTCGCGGGTCTCGATGGTCCGACGGGTCATCTCGCGCGGCGGCCTGCGGCCGCGCACGACCGTCTCGAAGGCCCGCGCCGCCGGCTCGAGCCGGTACCGCACCGCGGTCAGCTCCCCCGGCACGACCTCCTCCTCGACCTCGAACGTCGCGAACTGCGGGGCCGAGACCCGGACGCGATAGCGTCCCGGCGGGAGGTCGAAGACGAAGAAGTCGCCGAGGAAGTCGGTCAGCGCCACCACCGGCTGGTCCAGGCCCTCGCCCTCGATCGCGACCGCCGCCCCCTCGATCGGCACGTCGTTCTCGCCCAGCACCTCCCCCTCGAAGGTGATCACCGGCAACGACGCCTCCGGCGGGACCTCCGGCGTCGGCGGCTCCGCGGGCGGCACCTCCACCGGGGGCGGCTCGGGCGCCGGCGGCGAGAAGACCCAGCGGAACACGAACCGCGCCGGGATCGGACGGCCGTCCTGCAGGGCCGGCGAGAAACGCGAGGCTCGGATCGCCGCCACGGCGGCGGCGTCGAAGGCCTCGCCCCGGGACTCGACGACCTGCACGTCGAGGACCGCGCCGGTGTCGTCGAGCGTCACCCGGCAGGGGACCTCGACGCGCTCGTCCCCGATCGGCTCGCCCGCGGGCCAGGGGACGACCGGGGCCTCCAGCACCGACGGCGGCACGAGCGCGAGCGTGGGCTGGGCCGCCGCGGTCGTCGCCGACGACAGCGCGCCGGCGACCCAGACCGCGACGAGGCCGGTTGTCCTGGCGGTCGTCATCGTCCCCATCAGAGGCAGACGCGGTTCTTGCCGGACTGCTTGGCCCGGTACAGCGCCTTGTCGGCACGGGTGAAGAGCGACACCGGGTCCCCGGCGTCGGCGGGGAACGAGGCGGCGCCGATGGAGATCCCCGGGCGCAACGGGATGCCGTCCTTGGCGTAGGGATGCGCGTTGACGGCGGCGAGGATCTCCAGGCCGACCTGCGCGATGCGGGCGGTGTCCAGGCCCGGCGCCGCGGCGACGAACTCGTCGCCGCCGAAACGGGAGGCGATGCCGCGGCTGCCGAGCACCCGGCCGATCACCCGGCCGGTCTCGCCGATCACGTAGGCGCCGAACAGGTGCCCGTGGGTGTCGTTGATGCCCTTCACCCCGTCCATGTCCATGCACAGCATGCCGACGCAGCCGCCGAACGACCGCGCGGTCTGGATCATCGCCTCCAGCTCCCGGTCGAACTTGCGGCGCACGAACAGCCCCGACAGGTCGTCGACGTCCAGCAGCCGCTGCAGCTCCTGGTCGAACGCCTGCTCCAGCTTGTCGCGCAGGTCGAAGCGCAGCACGGTCCGGCCGAGCATCACGGTGTCGCCGGGGGCCAGGATCGCCTCGCGCGCCTGCTGGCCCCGCACCACGGTGCCGTTGGTGCTCCCGAGGTCGACGACGGCCCAGGCGTCGCCGCGGTCCTCGATCCGCGCGTGGCGCCAGGAGACCCCGGCGTCGCCCAGCACGACGTCGCAGCTCGGGTCGCGGCCCAGCACCACCGTACCGGCAATGGCGATGCGCTTGCCGACGTCGATGCCGCCCATCACCACCAGCACGGGACGGACCGACTCCATCAGCGCCGCGGCCAGCTCCTCCTTGAGCTTCGTGCCGTCCTCGATCTGCATCGTCGCTTCGACACCCGGCGAACGCACGCGGGCGCCGGACGACGTGGCGGTCACGCTGCCGGGAAGCGGCGCGGGGGACGTCACGCGGTCGCGCTCGTCGGCCATCGGTCGCGTAGTCTAGCACGCCCGGGGCGCGAGGGATGCGCCCTCGGCACGCCCGAGTTTCAGAGCACGAGCAGCCCGTAGAGCCCGATCTGCGCGAAGTCGGGGTGGCTCGTGTCGTAGCCGGGGAACAGGTCGAACGTGGCGTTGAAGCCGACCGGGCCCCAGGTGAACCCGCAGCTCAGCCGCACGCCGACCTGCGTCTCGGGCAGCAACTGGATCGGCAGCCCGAGCCCCAGGTCCAACGAAGGGAAGATCGGCATCGCGGCGGCGAGCGGCGAGGCGCCCTGGATCTGCAGCGCGAGGATCGCGCGTTCCTGGTAGTCGGTGTCGACGCTCACGCCGTACAGCAGCCAGGACGGATACGCCACCTCGTAGCCCCAGCGCATCCAGAACCCGCCGCCGCCCTCGCCGACCGTTCCGCCGAACCCGAGCACCACGCCGCCGCTGTGGAAGGCCTCGAGCGAGCCGGCGTCGAAGCCGAGATCGAGCACCGCGGGCGTCTGGTCGTCCGAGCGCCAGGTCGCCGTGCTGCGCGCCCCCTCGACCACGACGGTCCAGCCCTCCGGCTGCTCCGCGGGCAGGTTGCCCAGCAGGTCGTACGAGTCGCCGAGCAGGGCGGCGAAGCCCCAGTCGGTCGGGTAGCGCACGACCACCGTCACCGACCGCGCCTCGGCCCACGTCTCCAGCGGCGCCAGCAGGTAGCGCAGATCGAACTCCGCTTCCCGGCGTCCGCCGACCTCCACGTCGAGCAGCAGGTGGCGGGTCGCGGCGGGCGGCAGCCAGGAACGCGGCACGAAGCGCGCGCGGGCCACGAGCGTCCCGGTCGCCGTCACCTCGCACCGCTCGCGGGGCCCGACCTCGAGCGTGAAGCCGGCGTGGGTCACCTCGCCGCCCAGCACCTCGTGCGGGTCGGCCCCCGTCCGCACGCCCGCCACCAGGGCCACGAACCGCGTCCGGTCCTCCGCCGACAGCTCGGTGGACGTCGGCACGCCGTCGATCCGGACCTCGACGTCGTGCGCGTCCACCCCGAGGAAGTCCGCCAGCACCGCCTGCGGCTCCGCCGTCGGATTCGCGATCCGGTAGCGGGCCTCGAAGGAGCAGGTCGGCTCCGACGGCCCCTCCGCGCAGTCGAACGAAAGCTCCTCCTGCTCGACGACCAGGGGCGTCGTGGCCCCCCACTGCGGAGCGCCGAAGACGCCGGGCTGGCGCTGCACGGCGGCGATGTTGCCCCGGGCCGCCCCGGGCATGCCGGCGGCAAGCAGCGCGGCCAGGGCGGGAGCGAACCTGGTTCCCTTCACGCAGCACCTCCTCGAGCCCGGCGCGCCGGGCTCGCGCCGGCGGCTCAACCGCCCCCGGCGGCGCCCAATCGAAACTCGATGCGCTGGAAGCCGGCCATCGGCGCGAAGACGGGGATGCTGCCGTCCGTCAGGAACAGCTCCCGCGGGCCGGTGAGGTCCAGGGTCGGCTGGTGCAGCAGCACGCCGCCGGCGCAGGCCACCGCGCGGAAGCCCCAGGTCCCGGCCTGCAGGCTGAAGTCGCGGCGGGTGCCCGAGGCGACGCTCTCGCTGGGGCCGAGCCAGTCCAGGCCCACCGACGGCTGATCGGACGGCCAGAGATAGACGAAGCAGATCGGCACCGACGTGGCGTTGATCAGCGCCACGGGGTTGGTGCCGGCGCGCTGCGCGGACCAGTCGGGTTCGCGCGGCACGGCGGTACCGAAACACCCGAGCGCGCAGACCGCCGCCGTCGCCAGACACGAACGGAACAGGATTCGTCGCATCACCCGCCCTCCTGCGCCGGGGTCACAGCCACCGGCGGACGCGGAAGCACAACGGCATGCCGGAACCCACCAGCGCCATCAGCCCCAACGCGAACCGTCGTCTCGCCCTGCCGATGGACCAGAATCCGGATCATCGCCGCTCAGTGCTTCGTCCCGGCCTCGGCCACCGTGCCGGCCAGGTCGTCGATCGCGCTCCAGTCCACGTCCGGGAACCGCCGACGCAACCCCTCGCGCTGCTCGACGTCGAGCGACCGCCAGCGGTCGACCAGCGCCCGGCGGGTCTGTTCCTGCTGCGCCAGCAGCTCCGTCCGCAGCCGGTCGTGGTGCCGCGCCAGGGCCAGCGCCATCAGCCGACCCGAGAGCATGAAGCCGCAGGCGAACTCGACCACCAGCAGCAGCGGCACGACGACCAGCGTCACCTCGAGCGACGCGAGCAGCAGCAGCGCGCCGGTCGCGACGATGGCCGTCGTCGCCAGGGAGAGGATCAGGAACACCCGCCAGCGAATCGAACGGTAGACCCGTTCCAGGGCGACCTCCGCCTCCGCACCCGCGGCCGGCTCCCCGAGCGGCCCGAGCTCGGGCAACGGCAGCTCGGACTCCTCGGACGGCGGAAGCTCGGTCATCGGCGGCAGTCTACCGCCGGACGCCCGTGCGTCAACCCCGGGGTGGGACGTCGCGCAGAGGCGCGCAGGGGGGGGAGGGGCGGACTCGCGCCAAGACGCCAAGGCGCAAGCGGGGCGAGGGGCGGACTCGCGCTAAGGCGCCAAGGCGCAAGCGGGGCGAGGGGCGTCGCGTGGGTGGTCGGCGCCGCGAAGCGGTTCACCCCTCCGGCCGTTCATGGCGGGCCTGGCGCGACAAGAGGAAGTCCCCGCCACCTTGCCCCGCCTGGCGCCTTGGCGGCTTGGCGCGAGAACCCAACGCGCCGCGGCTTGGCGCGAGATGCCCCCGGCGTCGTATGCTCGGCCACGCCATGGCCCCGCGATGCGCCCCGCTGCCGCTGCTGCTGCTCGTGGTCCTGGGCTGCGGTCGCACCTCGTCCGCACCGGCCACGGATGCGACGCCGCAGACCGACCGGACGTCGGCGGCCACGGCGGACGCGACGACCCCGGCCCCGCCCGACGCGGAAGCCCCGCCGCCGGCCGAAGCGCTCGACGCCGGCGAGGCGGACACCGCAACCGTTGGCCCCTGGGACGCGACCAACGACGGGATGCCGGATGCCGCCGCGGCGGAGGCGTCCGTCGCCGTACTGCCGCCGCTGCGCGACGACGCGACCGAGCCCGACTGGCGCTGGGACCGCAAGGCCCGCCGGGCGATCGACCGCGACACGCTCCGGGACGCGTTCCGTCGCGCCGGGTACGCCCTGCCGGAGGGCGCGGCGGTCTACGCCGTGCGGATCGTGCCGGGCCTCGCCGGGCCGGCCTACGTGCTCTACCAGGCCGGGCTCGGCGCGTTCTCGGTGGACTTCTGGCCCGCCTCGACCGTCAAACTGCTCGCCGCCCTCGCGGCCCTGGAGTACGTCCGCGAGCTGGGCTTCACCGGCGCGGCCCGCGTGACCTTCGACCCCGCCACCGCCGACTCGCTGCGGGCGATCGTCGATCGCTCGCTGCGGATCTCCTCCAACAGCGACTACGACCTGACGCTGCTGCTGGCCGGCGTGGACCGGCTGAACACCGAGTTCCTGACGCCGGCGCGGGGATTCCCGACCACCGTGCTCCAGCGGTCGTACATGGGCCTGGGCGTCCCCGACTCGCCGGAGTGCACGCTGGAGGAGGGCGGACGCTCCCGCGTCGTCGCCGCGCGACGGGCGCGCTCCGACTACGGCTGCCTGGACGGCGGCAACTGCGCCAACCTGTTCGAGCTGACGGAGGCGCTCCGACGACTGGTGCTGCACGACGAACTGCCGGTCCCGGAGCGCTTCGACCTCGACGACGCCGACCGCGCCGCGCTGCTCGATGCCCTGTGCGTCGCCGACTCGTCGTCGTTCCTCGACGGCGCGGTGCGCGTGCTGGGCGCCCCGCCGCGGATCTGCCACAAGACCGGCTCGGTCCGCGACCGCGACTTCCTCGACCACGCGCTGATCGAGGTTCCGGCCACCGGCGAGCGCTGGCTGCTCGCGGCCTCGATCCCGGACCAGGGCGGTGCGACCGCGTCCCGGGCGGCGCTCTCCGACCTGGCGGAGCAGGTGCTCCGCGCGTTGCGCGGGCGACGCGGCGGCTTCGCGCTGCAGCCCGACGCCGGCATTCCGCTCACCGTACGGCTCGACCGCGCGGGACGCGGCCGTCGGGCGTCCGTCACGCTGACCGTGGACGCACCGGGCGCCGATGCCGTGACGCTGTTCCTCGACGGTCGGCCGCTCGGGGAGACGGAGCCGGAGGACGGCCGGTTCGTCCTGCGCCCGCAGCGGCCGCCGCGCGACGACCATCTGCTGACGGTGCACGCCTCGCGCGCCGGCGTTCCGACCGGCTGTCGGTCGCTGCGGCTGTCCTTCGGGGGCGCGCGGGCCGCGGCCACGGCGCCGTGAGCCGAGGCCCCGCTTGACGCACTCGACGCGTCGCGTCAAGTCCTTGACACACAAAGGCTATCGTCGCAGCATACGCTCGGCGGGACCAAGGGGGCCCCCGGCCTGGAGGAGGCGAGCATGGACCGCGAGAAGGTTGCCTTCGCAATCATGAAGCCGCTGGACCTCGCGCTGGGCGTGGCGGTGACGGCGGCGCGACGCAGCCCGTCGTTCGAGCCGTTCAGCGACCGGTTCTACGGGATGGCGCGCACGGTCCTCGGACGGATGTACGCCAAGAACAACGACCTGCAGGCCGAGGGGCTGGAGCGGATACCGATGGCCGGCGGGGTGCTGTTCGCGGTGAACCACCAGAGCTGGAACGACGTGCAGGTGGTGGGGGCGACCTGTCCGCGCCGGCTGCGGTTCATGGCCAAGACGGAGTTCGAGACCTGGCCGATCCTGCGGCATTTGATCGCGCTGTCGGACTCGCCGTTCATCCGGCGCGGCGGGGACCCGCAGGGGATGGTGCAGGCGGTGACGGCCCTGCGCGAGGGGCGGGCGCTGGTGATCTTCCCGGAGGGGACGATTCCCGGGGAGGAGGACAAGGGGCGGCACGAGGTGGAGCCCGACACGGGGTTGCTGCGCGGCCGCACGGGGGCGGTGCGGCTGGCGATCGAGGCCGGGGTGCCGATCGTGCCGGTGGGCGTTTCGGGCACCGGGGCGTCGTTCCCGCCGGAGGTCTACCCGCGGCTGGAACTGCTCGAGGCGCCGAAGCCGGTGCCGGTGACGGTGCGCTACGGGGAGCCGATTCGCTACGACCGGTACCACGGGCAGACGCCGGGCGCGGACGACCTGCGGCGGCTGACCAAGGAGCTGATGCTGGCGATCTCGGGGCTGGTGGACTTCGGCCGGCACTACGTGCCGATCAAGGTCCCGATCCCGCCGTTGCCGCGCCACCGCAAGCTGGGGGTGCTGCTGCTGCACGGGTTTACCGGGAGCGTCCGGACGGTGGACGGGATGGCGCCGTTGCTCCGGGAGGCGGGGATTCCGCACCGCATCCCGGTGCTGCGCGGGCACGGGACGAAGTACACCGACATGGAGGGGGTGACGGCGCAGGACTGGTACGAGGACGCCGAGGCGGCGCTGCTGGAGCTGTCGCGCGAGGTCGACAAGGTGGCGGTGGTGGGGCTGTCGATGGGCGGACTGGTGGCGATCCACCTGGGCATCCGGCACGCCGACAAGCTCGCGGGGCTGGTGACCTGGGCCGCCGCGCTGCGCTTCCGCGACCCGTTGGCGCCGTTCTCGCCGTGGATGGCGCGGGTGGTCAAGAGCTGGCCGTCGCCGGAGTCGTTCCGCGACCAGAGCCTCAAGGTCTACTCGGAGAACTACCCGAAGTTCATGACCAGCGCGTTCACCTCGCTGTACAACTTCTCGCAGGAGACCGAGCGGCGGCTGCCCGAGCTCCAGGTGCCGATCTGCGTGCTGCAATCCAAGCGCGACCAGATCATCGACCCGTTGTCCGCGAACCTGATCTACCGCGACGTCTCCTCGACGCACCGCGAGATCCACTGGTTCCACCGCTCGGGCCACGAGATGGGGCAGGACTGCGAGCACGAGGCGGTGTTCGCGAAGACGATGGAGTACATCCAGAAGTTCCGCGGCTAGGGACGACGAGGCGGGGGCGGGGTCCGGCGGGAGGCTACTCGACCCAGCGGCCGAGCGGCGCGGCGTAGGCCGCGGGAATTTCCGGCAGCGTGTCGCCGTCGGCGTCGGGGAGGGCGGCGATGTACTGCCACAGCGCCGCCCACAGCTTCAGCTCCTCGACCGTGCCGGGCGTCGTCGGATCGCGGTCCAGGATCATCCCCAGCAGGTTGGTGACCGGCGAGCCGTCGGCGTGCTTCGGCGTGATCGACAGCCCGCCGAGGGTCAGCGAGGAGATCACCGACATCAGCGACGCGACGTAGTAGTCCACGGCGATGCGGTACAGGTTGGTGTCGGTGCCGTCGAGCGCCAGGGACGTGGTCGAGTAGCCGTCGACCTCGTTGCCGAGGTACACGGCATCGACCTTCCCGAGGAACGGCGCGGTCGGCACGCTGTGGCAGCGCAGGCCGGAGAACTGGATCCAGTAGTCGCTGCCGGCCACCCCGGACAGGCTGGCCGACACCTCGCACGCCGCCCGCAGTTCGAGGGCGTTGACCCAGAAGCTGACCAGCGGGTAGCCGGGGATGCGGTCGGGCCCGATGCCGAGCGGCAGGGCGCGAACGATGTCGGCGAAGCACAGCACGCCGTCGTCGCCCGGCAGCAGGTCGTCCCGGATCACGCCGTCCGACTCGAAGGCGGCGATCACGGGGTCGCCGGGAGTCAGGGCGGCGGCCATCGTCCGGAAGGCGTCGGTGACGAGATCGCCGAGGTTCGACTCGGCGAAGCCGGGCCTCGTCAGGGCGAAGGTCGTCTCCGCCACGGGCTCGAAGTAGCTCGTGCCGTAGGTCTCCAGCACGGTATCGAGGCCCGCGATCGCCATGTCGATCATGCCCTGCACGGTGGCGTCGCCGGCGATCGTGTCGTCGATCTCGTGCAGCTCGTAGTCGACCAGCGAGACGGTGTCGCCGTCGACCTCGACCGTCAGCTCGCCCAGGAACTGGGTGTACGACCCGGCCTGGACGATCAGCGTCTCGCCCACCGTCCGCGCCTCGGTCAGCGCGTCGTGGCTGTGGCCGCCGACGATGATGTCGATGTCCGGCGCCGCCGCCGCCAGGTCCTCGTCGTCCGGGTCGCCGCCCAGCCCGACGTGGGTCAGGGCGACCACCAGGTCCGCGCCGTCCGCGCGCAGCGCGACGGCGGCGGCCTGGGCGTCGGCCAGGTCCTCGCCGAAGGTCACCGGGGCCGCCATCGGCGCCACGGCCGCGGCGTCCTCGCCGAACCACGACAGCAGGCCGACCCGCAGGCCGCTCGGCAGGTCGAGGATCGTCGTCTCGACGATCGTCCCGGCGGTCACCAGCGCCTCCAGGTCGTTGTCGGCGGTGTCGACGTCGTCGGTGATCATGTTCGTGGCCAGGATCGGGACGTGGAAGCCGGCGGTCACCGCGGCCTCGATCGTCGCCGCGAGGTGCGCGGGGGTCCAGTCGAACTCGTGGTTGCCGAGGGTGATCGCGTCGTACCCGACCACCTCGAAGAACTGCAGCGCCGGCGCCGCGACCTGGTCGAGCAGCGAGAACAGCGTGCCCATCATGAAGTCGCCCGAGTCGGTGACCAGCACGTCGTTGCCCTCGGCCTCGAGGGTCGAACGCCGGTCGGCGATCAGGGCCGCCAGGCGCGCCGCGCCGCCGAGCGTCGGGTCGTCCCCCGTGGTCAACGGGCTGTACTCCAGCTCGGGGCCCAGCCCCATCAGGTGCGAGTGGGTGTCGTTGGTGTGCAGGATCGTCACCCGCCGCGCCGTCGTGGTCTCGCCGTCGGGCACGTCGGCCGGAACGTCCGCGTCCGGCTCCACGTCGGCGTCCGGCTCCACGTCCGCCTCGACGTCGGCGTCGGCGTCGGCGTCGGTCTCCGTGACGTCGGTGTCGGTGACGTCGGCGTCGCCGCCGGAATCGTCGTCGCCGCAGCCGAGGGGCAGCGCCGCCAGCGGCACGGCGCACAGCATCCAGAACCAGGGGAACTTCGAGCGCAGGTTCATCGTCATCCTCCCTGCGGGCCCGGGAGCGGCCCGCCGATGGTGTCGCGGCCCGACGGTCGCGAGTCGGGACGGAACCTAGCACACCGTGCTAGCTTTGCCAGTTCGAAGCAGGAGGCCTCCGATGCGTCAGCTGCTCCCGCCGCCGCCCCACGTCGTGGACCCCGTCCGCCGCCTCCCGGCGCTCGGATCGTACCGCGGCCCGTTGCCGCCGGTCGACCTGGGCCCGCTCCGCCGCGGACCGCTGTTCCGGCTGGCCCGGCACAAGCGCTGGACCTGGCTCGGCATCGCCTCCGACGAGCTGTTCGTCGGGCTCGCCGTCGTGGACCTGACGTACGCCGCCAGCACCTTCGCCTTCGCCGTCGACCGCGCCACCGGCCACCTGCTCTCCGATCAGTCGGCGCTCGGCCCCGGCTTCGTCGGCTCGGTCAACGAGCACACCGAGGAGGGTTCGGCGGCCCGCTTCGCCCTCGGCTCGCGCCGCGCCGGCATCCTGCGGCCGCGCGGCGCCACCGCCTGGGTCGTCCACGCAACGCTGGGCGACCTGCGTCTCGACGCCAAGCTCGACTCCGTCGGCGCCCCGTCGCCGCTGTCGGCGGTCGTCGAGCCGGTCCCGGGCGCGCTGTCCACGACCCAGAAGCGCGCGCTGCTGCCGGTCGAGGGGGTGCTGCAGGCCGGCGGCCGGACCTTCGACCTCGGCCGCGCCGTGGCGGGCATCGACTACTCCCACGGCTACCCGCCCCGGCACACCGTGTGGAACTGGTGCTTCGCGCTGGGCCGGGCCCGCAGCGGCGAGCGGGTGGCGCTGAACCTGGTGCAGGGGTTCGTCGGCGAGGCGGAGTGCGTGGCCTGGGTCGGCGACGGGCTGTGCCCGCTGGGCGAGGGCCGCTTCGAGTTCGACCGCGGGAACCCGCTGGTCCCCTGGCGGGTGTGCACGGACGACGGCGCCGTCACGCTGGACTTCGCGCCGCAGGCGATGCACCGCGAGGACCAGCGGCTGGGGGTGATCTCGTCGCGCTTCGCCCAGGTCGCGGGGCACTTCCGCGGCACGCTCGCCCTCCCCGACCGCGCGCCGCTGGAACTGGACGACGTCCCCGGCGTCGTCGAGGACCAGGACATGCTCTGGTAGGGTCGGGCCGGCTCGACCGGACCCCCGCTTCAGCCCGGCGCCGCCTCGCGCAGCGCCCCGAGGAACTCGTTCGCGTCGCGGAACCGGTCGCGCGGCCGCAGCGCCAGCGCCCGACGGACCAGCTGGTCCTGGGCCGGGGTCAGCGACGGCCGCAGCTCCCGCGGCGCCGGATACCGACCCTCGAGCAACGCCGCGAACTGGTCCGCCTCCGTGGCGAACCGGCCGCGGTCGAACGGCTGGACTCCCGTCAGGCAGAGGTACAGCACCAGGCCGGCGCCCCACAGGTCGACCTGCACGTCGGGCGTCTCGTCGTCCCCGGCCAGGAACGGCGCCAGCCGCTCGGGCGGGCACCAAGCGAGCGTCCCCCACAGCATCCCCGGCCGAGTCGGCACCTCGTGCGGAAACAGCGCCTGGGCGCGCCGCGGTACGCGGGTCATCGACGTGGTCAGGCCGAAGTCGATCAGCCGGACGTCGGCGGCGGCGGGCGCGGCACGGGCCGAGGGGCGCACCAGCAGGTTGGCCGCCTTGACGTCGCGGTGCATCACCGCCTCGCGCCCGAGGTAGGCCAGCGCGGAGAGCAGCGCGCCGACGACGGCCGACGTCGAAGACCAGTCGAGCGCGCCGCTGCGGCGGACGATCTCGCCCACGTCGCTCCCCGGCACGTATTCCATCACGAAGAACGGCGCCCGCCCCCGCGGCCCGGGCAGCTCCCCCTGGTCGAACGCCTGCACGATGTTGGGATGCCGGAGCTGCCGGAGCAGGTGCGCCTCGTTGAGGAACCGCTCGCGGACCTCCGCCATCTGCTGCGCCAGCGGGGCGTCGGGGTCGACGAACGCGGGCGGCGCGTCGCGCAGCCGCTCGGAAAGGTGCGGCAGGTCGAGCACCTTCACCGCGACCTCGCCCTCCCCGCCCCGGCCGAAGGGGTCCGAGCGGCGGGCGAGGTAGACGATCGCGAAGCCGCCCATGGCGATCGGGCGCACCACGCGGTAGGCGTGCTCGCCCGCCGCGAGCATCGCCCCGGCCAACCTCGTCGGATCGTCGGAACGCTCGGCGATCAACCTCGCAGCGACTCCCTTCCGCGCGCCGCCACCCTAGCCGGAGGCGGACCGGGCCGCAATCGGCGCCGCGCCCTCAGCGGCCCAGCGCCGCCTGGACGCGACCGGTCCAGCGCTGGAAGACGGGGGACCAGTCCTCGCGACAGATCGAGTCGAGCAGCCCGTTCGGACCCAACGCCTGCACCAGCTCCGCCAGCCGCGCCGCCGCCTCGGCCGAACCGCGGGACGACGTGCAGACCGGCAGCAGGCGCTGCGGGTCGACGGGATCGACCTCCACCAGTTCCGCCAGCTCCTCCGGCGGGTCGCCGGGCGCCCAACGACCGTCGTCCGGCACGCCGGCCAACGCCGCGAAGACCAGCCGCTCCTCCCGTCCGGGTCGCAGGGCCAGCAGCGCCGCGGCGAAGCCGGCGGCCGGGTCGAGCAGCTCGGGATGCAGGCCGCAGCGGGTGCCGAGCGTGCCGAGCTCCGCGTCGGACGGGTCGAACAGCGCGGGGTCGGCCGGCGAGCAGTCGTCGACACTCGACACGAGCAGGAGCCCCAGCACCGAGTCCGGCCGCAGGAACCCTTCGTTGGGCGCCCCGGGGGCCGAGGCTTCGGTCAACGCCCGCACCAGCGCCGCGAGCGGCTGCCGGAAGCGGCAGCCGTCGTCGCCCAGTCGGACGATGCAGGCGAAGTCGTCCCACAGCGGCGCGTCCAGCGGGTCGGTGCCGTCGTCGGGGTGTTCGGGGGAGTGCGACAGCCACGGGCAATCCTCGTCGAGGCAGTCGAGGGCGTCGTAGGAGGCGAGGCAGGTCGGTCCGTCGCCGGCCGCCTGCAACGCGCCGCCGTCCCCCGCGGCGGGTTCCGAGCACCCGGGCACGGCGAAGCCCCCACTGCCCAGGTCCGCCGTGATCAGGCCGACGTGCAGGTCCTCGACCCGGGGCGGCGTCCGCCCCAGCAACGGGTCGTACGAGGGGACCAGCAGCTCCAGCAGCGTCCACTCGAGCTGTTCCACCAGGGCCGCCTGCTCCTCCTCCAGGCCGGGTCCGGTGTCGACGACCAGCAGCAGGTCGACCCGGGTGGTCGGCGGCAGCCCGGCGTCGGCGTCGACGTCTCCCGCGTCGCGCGCGTCCGCCTCGTCGGCCGGCTGGTCCGGCTGGTCGGTGGCATCGTCCGGGTCGGCGGCATCGTCGCCGCAGCCGTCGGCGCAGCACAGCGCCGGGAGGGTCAGCGCGAGAAGCAGGGTTGCCCGAAGGGTCATCCGGTGCAGGGACTACGGCTCGGCGCCGGGGGCCGGCGCGGGGGCCGGGGCCGGGACGGGCGCGGGCGCCGGAGCGCTCGCACCACCGCCGCCGAGCAGGTTCGCCAGGTCCTCGCCCGGCTCGACGACGGGCGGCGTGGTCGAAGCGGTGGACGTCGCGGCGGCCGTGGCGGCGACCTTCGTCGCCTCGAACATCAGGTCGGCCGCGGGGCCCTGGGCCACGAGGAAGATGCCGCCGTCGAGCAGCGGATCGAGCCCGGTCACGCGGACCCAGCGCTGCTTCTCGGCATCCTCGCCGCCGACCTCGATCGTGACCGTCTGCGGTCCCGGGGCCGGCGCCGGCGGCTCGCCCTCGACGGCCGCGGGAGCCTGCGGGGTCCAGGTGAGACGGACCACGGCGACGGGCGAGGCGAGGCCCGCGGCTTCCGGCGAGGAGCGGACGAACTTCACCGCCTCGAGCTCGAGCACCCGGCGCACGGTGGAGGCCAGCTTCTCGGGGTCGAGGTCGGCGACGCTGGTGCCGGGGGCGGCGCTCCAGGTGCCGCCCGCCGGGCGGGTGAAGGACCAGTTCTGGCCGGCGTTGGAGAAGGCGGCCGCGGTGACCAGGTCGACCGGGACCTCGCCGAGCAGGCGCGGGGCGCGCAGGTCGTTGAGGTCCTCGAGCAGCAGGTCGCCGAGCTTGTCGGCGCCGAGCAGGTAGACCTGTCGATCGCCCGCGGCGTCGGTGAACACCGGCCGCTTGCCGTCGGGAGTGGTGCCGCCGATGTCGACGTTGAGCGTCTTGCCGTCGGCGGTGGTGAAGGTCCAGCGCACGGGCACGCCCTGGGTCGGGGCATCGACCTTCGCGGCCAGCGCCAGCAGCGGGTCGCGCAGGGAGGTGAAGGTCCCCTGCAGCTCGCCGGCCAGGGTCCGGATGCCCGCGGCGGCCGCCGCGGCGGTCTCGGGGTAGATCACGGCGTACAACCCGGCCATCTGCTCGAGGAAGATCGAGTTCTGCGTCAGCACGTTGGCCAGCTCGAGCTGGCCGACGGAGTCGCCGGCGGAGCCCATCGCCATCGCCTCGCGGATGTCCCCGGGGAAGTTCTCGATCAGCTCCTTGAGCGTCACGGCGCGGGCGCCGACGCGCAGGCCCGGCATGGCGACGAAGTCGTCGGCGCGCAGGGTGCCGAGCTTGCGGATCGAGGCGGCGATCGTGGCGCCGTCGGCCTTGGCGAAGGGCGAGCCCGCCGCCGGGTTCCACTCGTCGGTCCCGGCGCCCTTGGCGAACACCACGGTGGCTCCGCCGACGGTCACCGCGACGGTCTGGACCTGGTCGCTGGCGATGTCGCGCACCACGCGCCGCTCGCGATACTCGTCGAGCCCCGTCGTCTCCGAGCCGATCACCCGCTCGAGGGTGTACTTCGAGACGAGGTACACCGTCTCGGGAGCCGGGGCACCCGGGTCGTTGCGCATGACGTAGTAGTTCTCTTTGGACTCGTCGAGGTTGCCGACCAGCAGCTTGTAGGTGGTGGGGGTCTTGCCCTCCGGCTGCGACACGAACGTGATCATCGCGCCGGCGAACAGGCCGCCCAGGCCGGTGACCTCGGTCGACGGGTCGTCGGCGAACTTCGCCGCGCGCAGCCGGGCCAGCGCGCCGGCGGCGCCGGCGACCTTGGAGGCGTCGGCCAGCCAGTTCTCGTCGAACGGCTCGAGCGACCAGACCTTGTCCTTCTGGACGAAGGTCTTCTCGCCGCGCCCGCGGGCCACGGTGATCTGCGTCAGCTCCGTCGACTCGAGCTCGAAGATCTGGTGCTCGCGCAGCTCGTCCACCGGCCGGACCAGCTCGTCCCGCCGCAACCCCTCCACGGTCCAGAGCGCGGAATCGTCCGGCTTGCGCACGAAGGTCCGCCCGTCGATGGTGTTGCCGACGATCAGGTCGAGCACCGGTCGCCCGTCGCGGGAAGCGGTGATGCGGACCCCCTGCTTGTCGTCCAGCCCCAGCTCCTCGCGGGCCTTCGTCGCCGGCACCTCGGACAGGTCGAGGTTCTTGAGGTTCTCGACGAGCCGGTCGATGTCGGTGCCGGAGGCGGGGAAGGCGATGGGCTGCCGGAGCAGCCACTTGCCCCCCTCGTAGGCCAGCTCGACCACCTCGCGCCCGGGCTTGCCGGACGGGGCGGCCGGGGCGCCGCCCCCGAGGATGTCGTCGGCGACCGGCGGCTCCGCCTCCGGCTTCGCGGGCGTCTCGGCCGCCGGACGGTCGATCGTCAGCGTCACGCCGGTGTAGTCCTCGCCGAGCGCCAGGGTCTCGGCACGGACCTGCGAGGCCGGGGGACGCGGGGTGGCGAAGGCCAGCACCAGCACCTCCACCAGGAACAGCGCGGCGACCACGATGATCGGGGTGCGCTTCACGGCTTCACCTCCTTCCCGGAGGACTCGTCCTCGTCGGCTGCGGCCTCCTCGGCCTCGGCCTCGGCCGACGGCGCCGGCGGCTTGGCCGGCGGCGACGAGCGCGGCGCGCGGCGGGCGGCCTTCGTCGCCGGGCTCCGCCGGTAGGCGCGGACCAGGACCATCGCACCCAGGCTGAGCGCGACGAACGCGGCGGGCCAGCCGACGGTCAAGCCCCAGGTGTACAGCTTCTGGTGCTCCTCGTCCGGGAGCGGAGTCTTGAACGGCGGCGGCTCGGCGCTCTTGCCGCGCACCTCGAGCAGCCCCTTCTCGGACAGCAGCCAGTCGACGGTGTTGAGCAGCAGGTTGGGGATCGCCTTGAGCCGCGGGTTGCCGGCCAGGCCGCCCTTGAGCGCCTCGGGGATCAGCGGCACGGAGGAGCCGAACGCCAGGATCCGCACGGGCTTCTCGGTCGCGTCCTTCCGCCCTTCGGCGGACGCCGGGGCGGGGACCTCCTTGCCGGCGTAGTAGCTGGCGAGCGGTCCCTCGAGCGCCATCATCAGCGGGCGCGGGCCGCGCGCGGCGTGCAGCTTCTCGTCCTCCGACGAGGTGTCCTTGATCTCGGGCGGCTCCTGGGGCGGCATGCCGCCGAGGGCCATCGGGAACATCACCTCGCTGGAGGTGCCGATCCACGACTGGTCCGAGGAGCGGAGCAGGGTGGCGAAGCGGGTCTCGGCGCGGCCGCGGCCGGCTTCCGAGAGGTCGATCGTCGACGCCTGGTAGACCAGCAGCTTGTCGATGCCGAAGGTCACGGCGTGGTCCTCGTGCAGGTCCCCGGAGCTGAACACCGCGGTGAACTTGGCGTACTCGGGCTGCACGGCCCCGCCGCGGGTGAGCCGCATCCCGGTCACCCGCTGCGGCACCTCGTCGGTGGGCGCGTCGCTCAGCACGACGTCGTCGCCGATCCGCAGGCCGAGGTGGGCGAACCAGCCGTCGAGCGCGACGTCGAGCGGCTTGACCTCGGGGAGCTGCATCTGTCCCATCATCTGCATCTGGGGCGGCGGCTCGACGACGGTGAAGCCGTTGCCGAAGAAGGCCAGCGCGCCGCCGCGCATCACGAACTGGTCGAGCTGGTACAGCTCGGCGTCGACCAGCGGGTCGGTGGGCGTCGCCATCAGCAGCGCCTGGACGTCGGCCGGAACCGGCTTCGCGCCGCCCTCGAGGTTGACCGTCACGACGTCGTGGTAGGCCAGCACGTTGCCGAGCGCCTCGAGGAACTGGGGCTGCTCGAAGGCGCCCTGCAGCTCCTTGTGGCCGGTGAGGATGCCGAGCTTGATCGGCTTGCCGGTCAGCGTGCGCAACAGCGTCGTGATCTGGTACTCCAGCCCGACCTCGCGGTCGATCACCGGGATGCGCTCGGTGCGGCCCTTGTAGGTCACCGCCATCCCGCGCATCACCTCCTTGGTCACCGGGTTGCCGGCCTCGATCGCCACGTACGGCGCCGGCTCGATGCCGATGGCCTGGGCGCGCTCGGCGACGCCGACGTCCTTGGGGTCGAGGTAGCGGACGGCGAGCTGTCCGCCGGCGGCGGCGCGGTACTCCTCGAGCAGGTCGGTGAGCGACTCGCGCAGCGGCACCATCTCCGGCGGCACGTCCTCCGGGAAGAACACCTCGACGGTCACCGTGTCGTCGAGCTTCGAGGCCAGCTCGCGGCTGATCGGCGACAGCGAGTACAGCTTGTCGCGCGTCAGGTCGAAGCGGAGGACGTGGAGCGACCCGAGGACGATCAGCACCAGCAGGTCGAGCACGATGAACGCGGTGAAGAAGGTCGAGCGCCAGCGGACCACCGACCGGGACTGCTTCGCAAACCGCTCGACGAGCAGCCAGGCGGCCAGCGGGGCCAGCAGCAGGACCGCCGCGGCGATCCAGCCCCAGTAGGGGCTCTGGTGGAACAGCATCTGCAGCGTGCGCGTCATGGGACTACCTCCACCGCCGGCTGCCGACCAGCCGGTGCGCCAGGAAGATGAAGATCGCCGACACGCCGAGGAAGTAGACGATGTCGCCCGAGTCGATGACCCCGCGGGCGATGCCGTCGAAGTGGGGGCGGAAGGCGAGGAAGTCGAGGAAGTTCCCGACGCCGGGCCCGAACAGGAAGCTGACCTTGTGCAGGAAGAAGAACGGCAGGGCCAGCAACAGCGACACGAAGAACGCCACGATCTGGTGCTGGGTCAGCGACGAGGCGAAGATGCCGATCGCCAGGTAGCCCAGGCCGACCAGCGACAGGCCGAGGTAGCCGGCGACGACGGCGCCCCAGTCGAGCTTGCCGAGGGTCGCCACGTAGAGCGGGAACACGGCGGTGAGCGCCAGCACCACCAGCAGGTAGGCGAAGGCCGCCAGGTACTTGCCCAGCACCACCTCGATGTCGCGCACCGGCAGCGTGGTCAGCAGCTCCAGCGTGCCGGACCGCCGCTCCTCGGCGAACAGCCGCATCGTGAGCGCCGGCACCAGGAACAGGAACAGCAACTGGCTGCCGTTGAACAGGTTGTCCAGGCTGGCCACCTTGCGCACGTAGAACGGCCAGCCGACCTCCTGGTGGAGCACGCCGAAGAAGAACAGCAGCCCCAGGAAGAACAGGAAGATCGAGGTGACGACGTAGGCGAGCGGCGAGCCGAAGTAGGCCGCGAACTCGCGCTTGCCGATGACCCAGGTGGTTCGCATGACGTCCTCCTAGCTCCCCTGCAGCGGCCCCAGGTCCTCCTGCGTCAGCCGCAGGAACACCTGCTCCAGCGTCGCCAGCTCGCGGTGCAGCTCCAACAGCGGCCACCCCTGGTCGGCGGCCAGCCGGAACAGCTCGGGACGCAGGTCGTTGGTGGTACCCGCCATCACCGCATAGGTCGTCGGCTCGTCGGGACCGCGGTCGACCAGCGCCACGTCCTCGACCCACGGCATCGCCCGCAGCCGGGCCTTCACGTCCGCCTCGGTCGGCGCACCGGCGGCCCCGGCTCCCACCGCGAACAGGTAGCGCCGCCGCTCGCCGCGCAGCTTGCTGCGCAGTTCGTCGAGCGACGCGTCGGCGACCACCTTGCCCTGGTTGACGATGATCCCCCGCTGGCAGGTCAGCTCGACCTCCGACAGGATGTGCGTCGACAGGATGACGGTCTTGGTCCGGCCGAGCTCCTTGATGATGCCGCGGATCTCGACGATCTGGTTCGGGTCGAGACCGCTGGTCGGCTCGTCGAGGATCAGGATTTCCGGGTCGGGCAGAATCGCCTGGGCCAGCCCCACGCGCTGCCGGAGCCCCTTGGACAGCACGCCGATCGGGTCGCGCATCCGGTCGGCAATGCCGCACTGCTCGGCCGAACGCGACACCCGCATGTCCCGCTCCCGGCCGGTGATCCCCCGGACCTCGGCGCAGAACCGCAGGAACCCCATCACCGTCATGTCCGCGTACAGCGGGGCGTTCTCCGGCAGGTAGCCCATCATCTGCCGCACCCGCAGCGGCTCCTCGGAGACGTCCAGGCCCTTGACCTTGATGCTGCCGGCGGACGGCGCCAGGAAGCAGGTCAGCATCTTCATCGTGGTCGTCTTCCCGGCCCCGTTGGGCCCCAGGAAGCCCAGCACCTCTCCCGGATGCAGGTCGAACGAAATCTGATCCACCGCGCGGTGCAGACCGTAGTACTTCGTCACGTCGCGCGCCGTGACCATGGTTTCCGTACCAGCCATCCGCCTGTGACCTCCTCGACGACCGCTTGGGGTCCGATCGCGCAGCCGCCCCGTCCCGAGGGCGCCGCCTGCCCGAAACGCCGCGCACGATAAGCCTGCGCGGACGTTTGTCAACCCTAAACACCTGGAAAACGGGGCTATTCCCGCGGTTCGCGACCGGACGAACGAAACCGGGGGCCCGGCCTGGCCCCCCAACCCGACCGGTCACCCCCACGAGGAATGAGGAGGAACGAACGCGCGGCCCGGCACGAGCCGCGGAAGGATCAGACCGCTGCCCGGCGTCCCGGACGGGGCCGGTCGTCCACCACCACCGGCCAGGGAAGCTCCGCGGACGGCGGCAGCGCCGGAGCCTGAGACTCCGTCGCCTGCGTCGCCAGCGCCTCCTCCGCCGACTCCTCGGCCAGCAGATCGAAGGCCGCCTGCGCGCCCATGTAGCGGGCCAGGACACCCGGCCGCAACGCCGCCACCCCGGACATCGCGAACCGCGCAATCTCCGAGAACGTCTCCACCGTCGCCGGCCCGCGGCGGAGCGACTCCAGCACCGGCGCCGACACCGGCTTGCCGACCGAAACCACCACCTTCTGGAACGGCCGCGGCACCAGCGCACCCACCGGCAGCACGTCCTGCGTCCCGTAGAAACACAGCGGGACCACTTCCGCCTCCGGCGTGTGGTAGATCACCTTCCCCACGCCCGGCCGCGCCGGCCGCAACGACAGGTTCCGCGACCGACCCGCCTCGGGAAAGAAGTGCAGCCAGTCCCCCACGTTGATCCGGGCGCACGCCTCCAGCATCCCGACCTGGTCCAGCGACGTCGCGTGCTCCCCCGGCCGCGACGTCACGAAGCTCCGCAGGTACTCCTCGACCTCCAGACCTTGCTCGCGAGCCTTCGCCTCGAGCAGTTCCATCCGCTGCCGGCCCACCCGACTCCGCAGCAGGTCGACCAGCGAATCCGGCAACTCCACGGCCTTGCACCCCTTGTAGGAGCGGGCCATGAACACCATGTTCGAAACCTCGTTGAACCAGCGCGCCACCCGCGCCCCCAGGCCGTTCCCCTTGGGATTGAAGTTGCTCGCGCAGGCCGTGCTCCACCAGCACTTCGTCTCGACGTTGAAGTTGTACAGCTTGAGCACCGCGATCAGCACCATCGGGTCGTCGAACAACGACAGGTGGTTGCTCACCGTGATCAGCCCGCGACCCTTCGCCGCCGCCCGCTCCACCGCCTCGAACAGGTGCTCCCGACCCTCCACGTCGTACCGCGTGAACAGGTTGATCAGGTTGAACGAGTTGCCCACGAAGTACGAACGCGTGCGGACGCGGAACCGATGCCCACGCCCCTCCATCCACAACGCCAACGGCTCCTTCGGCAGCTTCCCGGCCTTCGTGTTCTTCATGCCACTCCCTCGGCGACCCCGGCTGCAAGCGACCGTCATGCCGAATCGTCATGAGATTGTCATCCACCCAACACGCCGAATTCACTGAACACAACGTCGGTGGTCACATCGGACTACATTGGCGAAGCGCCACCCACGATACCCGGGGTGCGTAGAGAAGGTGGCAGTCGGACAGCCGGAGAGGGGGACAGGAGGGGAACGAAGGATCGAAGACCCGGGGCGCGCTGATCGAGCCGCGACGCCGATCGTGGAGTAGGATGTCGGGAGCGAGGTGGCGGATGAGGGCTTTGCTGCTGGCTTCGGGGTTGCTGGGGGTGGGCTGCTACCAGTCGTTCAGCGACGAGGACGGGGGTTCGCTCGACGCGCCGGTCGACGCGACGACCGAGGATGCCCGGGAGGTCCGTGACACCGTCGATGCGGCGGACGTGCCGTGGTGGGACGGCGCGGAGTGCGTGACGGACGACGACTGCGTCGTCGCGCTGGGGGACGACCGCTGCTGCTCGCCGAACCCGGTGGCCGTCTCCCGGGCCCGGCTGGCCGCCTCCGACTGCCTGCACGAGCTGGGCTCGTTCTGGACCCCGGATCCGCGGTGTCTGGTGGACTGCGATCATTGCGAGGGGATTTCCCGGCGGTACTACGCGGCCCGCTGCGTGGCGGGCACCTGCAAGGGCGTGGAGGACTTCTGCGAGCCGCTGACGACGCCGCCCACGGCCGGGCTGTTCTACGCGTCGGTCACCCCGCGCGGCGGGTGGGAGCAGTACCGCGGG
>CAZMRP010000009.1:0-830 GCA_964568275.1 uncultured Myxococcales bacterium | reverse complement strand
CGACCCCTCCGCCTGCTGCTTCGCCTGCGACGGCGCTTGCTTCGCCACCCCGGTCCAGCACAGTCTCGACTGCACGGTGACGCTGCGCCGCTCGACCTGCGGCACCCCGTGGAACTGCACCGGAGACGAGTGCCGCGCGAGCTGCAGCCCGCCCTATCCGATGGGGTCCGTCGTCACCGAGGGGTACCTGGTCGACTCGGAGGCGGACGGCTGGGAGCTGTGGCCGACGACGCTGCCGCCCGACTGTCCGCCTGCCGGCCCCAACCCGGAAGGCGCGCCGTGCGACGTGATGGGCGACGATCCGTACGGCTGCGCCGACGGCCTGGTCTGCTTCTACTGGGGTGACGAGATCACCGCCTGCGACGGCGTCTGCCGGCCGCACGGCACCGAGTGCACCGTCGACTCCGACTGCGACGGCGACGACGTCTGTCACCTGGGCTACTGCGTCTGGTGCTGTCCGGGGTAGACTCGCCCCGATGCTCGTCCTGGCCCTCGACCCCGGCTCCAAGCGCATCGGCGTCGCCCTCTCCGATCCCGGCGGCAGCTTCGCCTTCGCGCAACCCGCGATCGAGGTCCGGGCCGACGGCGGGCACTTCACGGCCGTCGCCGGGCTGGCGACCGAACGGCGCGCGGAACGGGTGCTGGTGGGGTTGCCGCTCCGCCTCGACGGCGGCGAGGGGCCCGCGGCGAAGGCGGCCCGCGAGTTCGCGGCGGCGGTCGAGCGGGCGACGGGCCTGCCGGTGGAGCTGGTCGACGAGCGGTTCACGACGGCGCAGGCGCAGCGCGAGCTGATCGGCGCCGGGCGACGGCGCCGCGAGCGGCGGGAGACG
>CAZMRP010000008.1:7682-27248 GCA_964568275.1 uncultured Myxococcales bacterium | reverse complement strand
CGCAGTGGTCGAACTGCGGGTACCGCTTCCGCTCGATGTCCCAGTACTCGATCGTGCGGATGATGTGGCTCTCGTCAACCGCGCCGAGCTGCAGCTCGACCTCGTACCGCTTGCCGGTGTCGGGGTCGCGGAGAAGGAGATCCAGACGTCCGGCGCCCGGGTGGATCCGCTCGATGTCCTTCACCTCCAGATCCCCGAGCCCGAGGATCGAGGGGTCTTCGACGATCCGGTCGCGGACCCAGGCCTCGTCGAGTTCCGGATGACCCTTGAGCGAGAGCGACTCGGGACGTGCGTACGTGAGCGGCATGCTGACCTCCCCGGTGTGGTGGCCGCCGGCGGCGCGACTGGCGGATTCTGCCATGGACTCCGGCTCCATGGAACCCGGGGGATGACGTACCTCCGGGCGACGCCGACGTCGCCTGCGGGTCGGCCGCCGCGGGCACTTGATCCGGCCGCCCACCTCGCGGGACCATGTCGGTCGTGCCGAGGTCGGCCGGTGGCCGACACCTGGCGCCCGGTGGGACGAGGGGCCGTTCGATGCCGAAGACGAGGCGGGAGGTAGTCGAGCTGCTCCGACGGGGGCGCGATTCGCTCGTCCTCGCCGTGGAGATCTTCAACCGACCGTCCGATGTGGCCAGGGCGCACTCCGTCCTCATCCTCCTGCACCATGTGTTCGAGATGCTGCTCAAGGCCGCGATCCTCCGGCGAACGGGCAACATCCACCGGGGCGACGGCGTCCGCATCATCGAGGAGCCCTTCTCCGGCTACGACTCCGGCGGCATCATTCGCTTCGTGGGGCTGAGGATGGTGCCGCATCTCGACGACGTCTGCGTGCGTTCGTACTGAGGGACCGCCCGGCCGCCTCAGGCGCCGCCGCGGCCCAGATGGGACACCGCCAAGAATGCAGTCGGGATCGACAGCATCTGCCTGAGTTCGACGCCCTGATGAGGATTTGCGGCGTCCGCGGCGTCTGCGGCGTCTGCTCCCAGCCCGCATCTTGGTCGTTTGTCGTGCGGCTCACGACAGCCCAGTCGCGTGGCATCCGATCGGTGACCATCCCAACAAGACGCCGCAGATGCCGCTCATGCCGCCCTTGACCGCCATCGCGGCCGAAGCAGCCGAAGCGTGGGGAGTAGTCGGGTGCGCCGTTGACTGCCGGAGATGGCGGAAGATCCGGGGCCAGGACGGCAAGGGGGGGGCGGGGGGGAGAGCGGGTCCCCCGGGGGGCACCGGTGTTGAGGTTGCCACCAGTGCCCCCGGGAGACTGCTGCGCCTACGAGGGGTTCGACACCTCCACGCCGGTCGGGATGGACGCGGTGTGCTCCTGGCGCATCACCGACCAGCCGTCGGGCATCTCGGCCAGCAAGACGACGCGGTAGTTGTGGCGCTTGCTGTGGCCGTTGCGCTCACCCTCGATCTGGTAGTGGCCGATCACGCGATCGCGCTGGTCGTACAGCGCGTTGCCCAACCGGATCTGGCGCGACCGCTCACTCCCCATGCCCAGGATGGGCACGAGCACGCGACGACGCACGCACATGTTCACCAGCGCGGAGACCGGAACGAAACGGTCGCCGAACTCCTCGTACCAGGCGTCCAGGAAGGGACGCCAGATGTCCGATTCCGTATCCTGCGTCTCGTGGAGGTCGCCGAGGTTCTCGCCGAACCCCTGCACGCCGGCGGCCGTGACGATGCCGCCCACGACCTGAGCCCAGCTCTCGTAGGAACCGAGCTTGAGGTTGTCCGACACGGGCCGCCCCTTCGAGATCCAGTTCTGGATCAAGACCAGAAGCGCCCTCACGACCCTGGCCCGTTCCTCCCGAACCCAACCGAGCAGGTCGGGGTGGCGGAAACCGGTCCGCGTCCAGGGCTTGTCCATCCGCGGGTCGATCCTGATCCGGACCGTCCGCCTCGCGATCTCCTTGGACAGGCGAACGTCATTCCCCGTCGCGATCCACACGGCCTGATTCTGCAACGTGACGACCTTGGACCTGCCGAGCGGCCGGTCCGACCAGGTCGGCATCGTGAGACAGGACGCCAGCGAGGCGCTCTGGAGACGACGGGAGGCGTCCAGGTTGTCGAAGATGACGAACTGCCGTCCGCTCGCGAGTTCGGACGTGATCCGCCTGCGGATCTCGCCGTCGGAGATCGGGAGCGAACCGCCGGCGACGGCGGACCCGGTGGCGATGAGCACCGCGAGCTGCACGATCAGGCCCTTGCCCGAACCCTCGGTGGGAGCCTCGACGACGTGGAACGGCGTACACCCGTTGATCATCCGCCGGGCGAACGGCAGGACGAGAAGGCCGATCGCGTGGGCGACATCGGAACCAGCGGCGAGCGGAAAATCGATCAAGACGTCGCCGAGAAGGAGGTCCAGCGCGGCCGTGACGTCGGCCCGGGTCGGATGCTCCGGCACCGGCTCGATCTCGAACCCCTCCGGGGTCTCGACCCAGAGGCGACCCTCCTCGTGGTAGCCGGGCTCGACGCACAGCTTCCCCGCCGCCGTGAACACCGGCGTTCCCACCACGGCGTCGAGGTGGGGGAACAGGTCCACCGGGTTGGCCAGCATGTCGCGGGCCACGGCCGGGGGCGGGAACACCTCCCGGCTACTCGTCTTCTGGACGCTGATGAAGTTGACGGCCCGGGTCAGCAGACCGACCATGTCGTCGATCCGGAGAGGCTCGATCCGAGGCCCCGTGCTGTCCGCGGTGATGCGGACGAGGACACCGGAACGCAGAAACACGACCGGCGGCTCGTTGAGGTCCGCGATCGCCTTGTAGGAAACCCGAACCGCATTCCTGAGCTGGATGCGGCCGAGGGGAATCGTCGGCAGATCCTGCCGATCCTGCGGGCCGACCTCGTCGTCGGCGTTCACGCCCCCGGGACCGCTGTCCGTGGGAGTGGTGGAGCTGCCGGTCGAGTTGTCCACCCCCGTCGTCGCCGTGGGGCCGGACGTTCCGTTCACGTCGCCGGCGTCGGACTGACCGAAACCGCACACTTCGGGAATCTGCAGAACGCAGCCGTTGGGCTGCGAGTTGTCGCTACTGTCGTTCATCAATACACCTCGTTCGTCGTCCTCGCCGCTGCCGCGACATCGTCAGCGACGGCAGCGAGGCCGACGTGAATCATCTGGATTGTCGGGATCCAGGTTGCACCGTCAGGGTGGCTGACGAAGCACGCACCGGGGCAAGCAAACATCAACCCCGACCGTGCGGACGTGCAACCGCTTCGAAGAACTCGGACATCGACTGATGGCCGAGCGGGGGTGCGAACCCTGCGACTCCCGGCGCCGGTCCCTCCTCCGTCGGGGGACACGGCCTCGCCATCGGGGCCGCGAACCGCTCTGGCGCCCAGCGCGGACTCGCCAACGTCCGGGCGTTGCACCTGCCTCGTTCAAACGGTCGTCGCTCGGCAGGCAACCGCGACAATCGCCAAGCGACCCATCCTGGGTCGCTGACTCGATAGTGTGGTCACCTTCGGCAAGATGTCAAGCTTGATCGTCGAGGGCGCTGGCGAGCTACATTCGACGGTCCTCCTTCAGCCGGTCGTGACGACGTGTTCGTCCGCGGCAGGCCAGCTGCAGTCCAGCCTCGGCCAACAGCGTGGTACACTCCATCCCGGGAGGCACCGATGGCGATTCCATCGCAGATTCGCCCGCAACATGTCCGAACGGCTCTCCGCGAGATCGACCGCACGGGCGCACCACCCCGTCGTTCGTCCACCAAGTACCACCTGGTCGAACGGGGCAAGAGGTACCCGCCCAAGTACGTGGTGAGCCTTGCGGCATGGTTCGCAACCGGCCACGCCCTGTCTTCGTCGGAGTTCAACGGCGGCGCGGAGACGAACCGATTCCTGACACGCCTCGGGTTCACGATCGTCGGTGCAGGCAGGAGGCGACCGATCACGGCGCGTGCGGTTCCCCGTCGGTCGCCGCCGCCCAAGTCCGTCTCTGGCCACGCCGGGCATCGCGGTGAGCACTGCCGACGCTGCAAGGAGACGGTCCGCCGGATGCTCGAGAGGCTCTATGGGACGGTCGAGCAGCAGGCCGCCCTCGACGTCCCGGCGCGACTCGAAGACATCGAGGCGCAAGATGCCCGGCGCCGCCTCGACCGCATCCACCGCGCCCTGGTCAGGCACCGCGGCAAGCGCGGGTTCGTCCGCGCCGCCCGTCTCCCCCCGGTGGACTACCTCGTTCGCGATCCCCCGTTCGTGGTCGAGTTCGACGAGCGGCAGCACTTCACGGCGCCCCGAGGAAAGGCCCTGGAAGCGTACGGCGACGACTTGTCGCTTGGCTTCGACCGGAGCCGGTGGCGATCGATGTGCCGGGAGATCGATGCTCACGACGACGACCCCGCAGATCGGGACGAGCAGCGTGCCTGGTACGATTCCCTCCGGGACCATCCGCCGCTCCTGAAACCCGGCTTTGGCCCGACGGTGCGGATCCGGGCGTCTGACTTCGCGTGGTGTTCGCTCGACCCGGAGCGTCCGGAGCACCAGGCGCTCTTCCGCGAGCGGGTCGGCCTGTCTCCGGCGACCGCCGTGACGGTGAGGCCGCCTGCAACCAGCGCACCGTTCTGGAGCCGAATCGTCATCCAGGGACCCTGGGCGGGTGACCCGCGTGACGTCCGTCGGCTCCTCGACCGCGTGTGCGCCGTCTGGCCCAGCGGGATCCGCTCGCGGATCCTCGTCACCTGCGGCGGGTTCCTCGCCTTCCCGTGGCCTGAAGCCCTAACGCGCTCCAACGTCGGCGACGTCCTCGACCCGACGCCGGAATCCGTCCGGGAGGTCTTCCGTGCGGCCGACCGCGCCGTCGAGCGCCTGCTCGACCGGCGACTTCGACGACGGCTCCTCGCTTGCACGGACGCGATCACCTTGGGCGTGGACTCGTTCAAGACGAAGGTGCCTACCGCCGGTGCGTCGATCTGCGATCTGCATGCCGAGCTCGTCTACATGATCGATCTCCGCGACGGCAGCATCCACCGCACCGGGAAGTCGTACCCCACGCCTGGGCAGGCGCACGGTCTGCTCCGCGTCGCGGATCTCGAGTCGCACTTCACCACCTTCGACAACATGCCCGCGCTCCTGCTCGGCTGTCACGACCTGAACATGTTCAATCCGCGAGGCAACGCCGTCGCCGGCGGGTGGCGCCTTGAGGTCATCAACCGGATGCGCCGGCTCGTGCGGAAGAACGCGCCGCGGATCGTCGTCCACCATCCGCACACGACCGACACGCCCCGGATCTGGAGTCTCGCGAAGGGGCGCCTGGAGAAGCTGGCGCCGTCCGTGGACGTGTTCGCGTCGGCGGGGCGGTACTACGACGCGGAGTGCGTCCAGCGTGCGCCGTTGGACGAGGTGCTGAGCGCGATGGTGACGGGGACGAGCCTGGACTTCGTGCTTGGCGTCGGCGCGTAGGCGACGCAGGTCCTGCGGTCGGCGCGACGACCGGTGCTGCCCCGTGTGGGCCAACGCCACCGTCACGTGCTTGATCCCCCACCGCCTACGAGGGCACCATCGGATCGTGCGCCGCCGGGACGTGGGCAGCCGGCGAGGAGGCACGCGAGGCGTGGGCGTCGAGAAGAAGACCGCGGCCAAGGAGACCGCCAAGAATGGCAGCCGCTCGGCGACCCCGATGTGGCTGCGGGCTCCCGACATCGAGCAGCGCGAACTAGCCCGCGCTGAACGGGACTACTTCAAGGAGCGCACGCACCTGACGCTCGAGGGCCTGTACCTCCCCGAACCCTCGGGCATGAAGAACCTCGCCGGCGCGTTCGCCATCTGGTACGCCAAGACCACCCCGCCGCAGGCGGGAGAGCCGAAGAAGTTGGTGCGGCTGCGAGCGCGGCCTGACCCGCCGTGGCACCCGGGAATCGTGGCCGCACTCTACAACTACATCGAGCGCACCGAGACCAAGGCGACCACCGAGGCCTGGCCAAGGCACCGTCGCGAGTCCCGCGAGCGGATGATCCGGGCCGCCAAAGCCTTGCGGGCCATGCTCGACGACCTTCGCGTCGCCGTTCGCCTCCGCGACCGGCTGGGAGTACGAAACCCGAAGCTCGGCTTGCTGCACGCTCTCCCTGGGTTTCTCGTCGCCGAAGCGAACGGGTGGCGTGAGGTTCCGGCCGCAGAGGACGACTTCGGGGATTCGGATTGGCGCGATCTACTGGTTGCTCTTCGGGCGGTCCGGTATCCGCCGGCGAAGCCGAAGGACCGCCTCTCCCCGCGCCTCATCGCCGCGGTCATCGTCGGCTGCGGACTTCGAGAAGATCGCGCCGGGACGCTGCCCGGGAACATCGAGAAGATCCTGCAGCGCCTCGAGTCACCGGATCCCCCTCCGCCCTGAGATCGGCGGCCCTCCATCCGCTCGCAGCAGCTCCGATCATCGGTACAACGGACGGCATGAGGGGGGCCCGAGCGGGTCGCACCTGCTCGGGCCGCCGGAAGCCGCCCACGCCGCCGTCGGTCGCAGGCCCCCCTCGTTTCCTTCTCCTGCGTGGGCACGAACGGAGCGGGCGTGGGCGACATGAACAACGACGACCGGAACCGGAAGCCGGACTCGACATCCAGTCTGCGTCCGTTGCTCGACCACCACCGTGACCACCTTCGAACCTCGGGCCTGACCGACGAGACCATCACGGCAGCGGGGATCTACTCCGTCACCGATCCGGCTGAGGCCGCCGCGATCCTCAAGTGGTCGGGTAGCGACGGACCCGCACCTGCGATCGCGTTCCCGTACTTCGACCGGTCGGGCGACATCGTCACCACGATCCTGCGACCCGATGCTCCTTTCGCCCGAAGGGACGGCAAGGCGCCGAAGTACGAATGGCCCGTCGGCCAGCCGGCCAGGTTGTACTTCCCTCCACCGTCGCTCGTTTCCCGGTCGCACTACGATGATCCGCGGATCCCGCTGATCCTCGTCGAGGGCATCAAGAAGGTGCTCTCGGTCGTCCAGACGAAGATCAAGCTGGCCGCGATTTCGGCGCAGGGCGTGTCGGTCTGGCACAACATCGCGCTCCGCCAGAAGACCGACCTGCGGCGGCTGCATCCCGACCTCGACGGCATCCCGATTCGGGGACGCACCGCCTACATCTGCTTCGACGGCGGCGACACGTCCGACAACCCGCCGGTGATCGACGCCGAGGCTCGGCTGGCGCAGGCGCTCCGCGGCGAGGGGGCGGATGTCCAGCTCGTCCGGATTCCGTTCCGCGGCGGCAAGTAGGAGGACGGCGATGAAGGTGGGAATCGACGACTACCTCGTGAAGCAGGAGGATCCGGCAGCGGCCCTACAGGTCCTGCTCGATGAGGCGCTACCCGCCGACCCGATCGCTCGGGTTGACGCCGTCGCAGCGGCGCCGGATCCCGGCGCAGAGGCCGTCGCGCTGCTGGCGGATCTGAGCTTTGCCGCCGCCCTTCGCGCCGGCGGCATCGGCGTCGTGGATGTCGTCGCGTCGCGGCTGAAGGAGGCGGCCGGCATCTCAAGGAAGGCCGTCGAGGAGAAGGTCGCGGAGTTCGTCAGGGCCATGGCCAAGTCGGCGAAGGCCGGCCAGGTCGGCCCCGCGGACCCGGAAGCGGAGTCCGAGGTCCACGCCGACGCGGCAGCGGACAGCGCGGCCAACGCCAAGCCCCTTCCGTTGCGGGGCTCGGTGACGGAGGGCCCCGGCGGCTACTACGCGAGGGACGGCCGCGACGTCGTCCGGATCTCGTCGTTCCTGATCCAGCCTACGATGCGGGTGAACCTCGACGGAGTCGAGACCGTCTTCGCCGACATCCACACGGATGCCGGGACGGTCCACCGCAACGTCTGCCTGGGGCCGGAGGTGTGGAGGAGCCGCAAGGAGTTCCTCCCGTCGATGGGCCGCCTGGACTGCCAGTGGACGGGAAGCGATCAGAACCTCCAGGGCGTCCGGCGCGAGGTCGCGGCGAAGAAGGTCCCCATCCGCAAAGGGACCCGAAAGCTGGGCTACGTCGAGACGAAGCGCGGACCGCGGTGGGTCGCCCCGGAGGTATTCGTCGGACCCGAGGGCGTCATCGACGACCCGCCGATCATCTATGTCCCGAACGGGCCGGGACTCCACGATCGGCTGAAGTACGTTATCCTGCCCCCCGACAGGTTGCAGCCGCTCGCCGCCAAGGCGCTGCCTCGGCTGATCGAGTTGAACGAGCCGGCGGTGATCCTGCCGATCATCGGCTGGTTCTTCGCGACACCGTTTCGGCCCCGCCTTGTCGCGCTGATCGGACACTTCCCCTTCCTCTGCGTCTGGGGTGGAGCCGGCGGCGGCAAGACGTCGCTCGTCGAGCTGCTCTGGCGCCTGTTCGGCTTCGCCGACTCCCGTCCGTACTCGGCCACGGGGACCGACTTCCCGATCATCAAGCTGCTCGCCGACTCCGAGTCCGTGCCGGTGTTCGTCGACGAGTACAAGCCGGCGGACATGCCTCCGACCCGGGTCCAGCTGCTCATCCGCCTTCTTCGGCGGGCCTACGGCGGCGAAACCGAGGAGCGGGGGCGGCCGGATCGGACGGTCGAACGATACCAAGTCTCGGCGCCGATCGTGCTCGCCGGCGAAGCCCGCCCCGAGGGCGGGCGGTCGCTGGGCGAGCGGATGATCTCGGTGATCCCCAACCCCAACCGGCTCGACGGAGAGACGCCTCACACCCGGGCGTTCGCCGAACTCGATGGCCTCGACCTCGGCGGGCTCGCTCTGCCGTACATCCAGTTCACGCTCGGTCAGGACGTGCGGGAACTGCTCGACAACGGCCGGGCGTACGCCGATCACCTGCTCTCCCAGGCGAAGCTCCATCGCCCCCTGCCCAGGCGGTGCAGGGACAACCTGGCGATCATGGCGATGGGCCTGCTCGCCTTCCGCCGCTTCGCCACCGAGATGGGCGTAGCCCTCCCCGAGTTCGACGCCGTCCCCGCGGTGGCGGCCGTGGCCAACGACGTCTCGGACGGAGACCGGGGACCCAAGGACGGGCTTGACCTCTTCTTGGAAACGATCGCGGCGCTGGCGCGGAACGGGAAGATCATCGACAGCCGGCACTACGCGGTCGTGAACGGCAAGCTGAACCTCCACCTCCGGAGCTGCCACGAGGTGTACCTCGAGCACGTCCGGCGCACGGGTGCCATCGATGCCACGAATGGCCTCTCCGCCCTTCGACGCCTCGTCCGGGAGAACCAGGAGCGGAAGGGGTACGTCGTGAAGGCGGACCACCACGTCGTTCTCGGTGGCCAGCGCGTCAGGTGCGTGGAGATCGACTTCGAGCGGGCGCAGGAGGTGCTCGACGTGGACGACTTTCCGTCGGGCGAGAACCGGGGTTGGGGCGGGTACCGGGGTTGGGACCGGGACGAGGAGGGCAAGCCGAGATGGTAGTCGGCAAGGGCACGGCAAGATCACGCCGCCCCTTTGGCGGCAACCCTGCGGGATGCCTCGGGATCTGCTTCAAGATCACAAGATCTCGTGATCTTGGTCTACTGCTTCATGATGGGGGGGCACCGGCTCCCCGTCGTCACGCACCGTCGTACTCGTCTGCGGACGAGTTCGAGAACCTCCATCAAGATCACGTGATCTTGCCCAGCCGATCGGATTCCCAAGTAAGTGCGGCACGATGCGCCGCGAGGGCGGTCCGTGCGTGGCGGGCAAGATCACGCAGGAGCGCGGCCGCGACAGGCCGGGCCGGTCCCTCCCCATCAAGGAGGCCGATCGGGTGACGCGGGTCGGCACCGGCAGCCGCTCGTGCAGCGGGACGTGGCGTGGTCGCGCCGATTGCCCGTGCGGCATCCGACGTCCAGCGGCCGGCGCCCGCAAGACCGCCATCGCCTGGCGGCATAAGATCGATGCCGGAGTCGGAGGAGGTCTCGCTTGAAACCTCCCCGCCTCACCGACCGCGTCGTCGCGGTGCCGTCGGCGCCGTCAGGAACTCCGACCGGGACCGGCCCCGACCGGGCGGGCGTGGTCGACTTCGCCGGGCCGCGCCTCTTCACGCTGAGCGAGGCGGCCGAGATCCTCCGCTGCAGCACCGACACGATCCTGCGGAGGGTCGCCGCCGGCAAGCTCCGGTGCTTTCGGGACGGCCGGAAGGTGCTGTTCTCCGAGAACCACATCAACGACTACCTCGAGTCCATCGAGACAGGAGGAACTGCATGGGGTGCGTCTACCGGCGTGCGAGCACGCCGTACTACTGGGCGAAGTGGCTCGACGCCGACGGTCGAGAACGTCGCTGTTCCACGCGGTGTCGTGACCGCCGCCGAGCTGAGGCGTTCCTGCGGCGGGAAGAGGGGAAGGCCGCCGAAGGCGTCCCCGTCGAGCGGGGCGCGTCCCTCTTCGACATGATCGAGAGGTGGACGAAGCGGATCCAGCCGCACTCGGCTCCCCGCTATCTCGACACGATCGCCATGTACATCAGGGCGCACATCGCCCCGTACTTCGGCGACGTCGCGATCACCGGCCTGACGGCCGACGCCGTCGAGGGCTACGCCCGGCACCGCCTCTCCGAGGGCGTGATGCCGCAGACCGTGAACAAGGAGCTCATCGGCATCCGCCGGCTGCTCGCGTTCTGCGAGGAGGTCGGCGCCATCCACCAGGTTCCCCGGATCCGGTCGATCCGGGCGGTGAAGCGGAAGGTCTGGCGCATCCTCACCGACGAGGAGATCGACCGGTTCCTGGCCGTCGTCCCGGCACGGCTCCGGGGCTACTTCACCTTCGCGGCGTTCACCGCCTGCCGCCGGGACGAACTGTGGCACGTCCGCTGGATGGACGTGGATCTCGAGAAGTGGCTGCTGCACGTCCGGCCCTACGGGAACTGGGCCCCGAAGAACAAGAAGGAGCGGATCGTGCCGCTCCACGACCGGGTGGTCGAGGTCCTGATGGCGATGAAGAGGGGCGAGCCGGACGCCACGATCTTCGTCCGGCAGCGCCACGACAAGGCGATGGAGACGGCGGCGAAGAAGGCCGGACTGGAGCGGTTCCGCCTTCACGACCTTCGGCACTCGGCGGCGTCGAACATGCTCGCCGGCGGTGCCGACCCGATCGCCGTGCGGGACATCCTCGGGCACTCCAGCTTGACGACGACGAACGAGTACTCGCACTCCACGATCGACCGGATGAAGAAGGCGATCGGAACGCTCGACGTACCCAAGCCGAAGAAGCCGGGCCCGCAGCTCAAGGTCGTGCAGGACGGCTGATCTGGATCCGGATCACGACGGGGCGGGGGGCCGCTGGAGAGGCGCCGGATGCAGCGCCGGTTACAATATGGTTACAGCGGCTCCCCGCAGCCTCTTCGGCTTCCCTCGTAACTCCTCGTCTTCGTTAGTCGGGGCGAGTGGATTCGAACCACCGACTCCCAGACCCCCAGTCTGGTGCGCTAACCAGGCTGCGCTACGCCCCGAGCGTCCCTCTGCGGGCCGGTGTGGCCGGCGGAGGGAGTTGCTTTCTATTCCGAACGGCGGCCCTTGGCAACTCCTTCGTGCGTCTTGCCGCCGGTCGGCTTGCGAGCGGGGAGGGGTGCTTCGAGGCGAGCGGCGGCGGTGGTGAGGGTTTCGACGGCGTTGCCGAGGGAGCGGCGCAGTTCGTGTGCGGCGGAGACGCCCTGGACTTCGCGGTCCTGTCGGGCTTCGCCGAGGGCGCCTTCGATGCCGCGTTCGCGGAGGACCTTGCGAGCGCCGTCGATGGTGTAGCGTTTATCGTGGAGCAGGTGACGGACGAGTGCGAGGACCTCGAGGTCGCGGCGGGAGTAGACGCGTTGTCCGGCGCGGGACTTGGCGGGGCGAATCGAGCGGAACTCGGTTTCCCAGTAGCGGATGACGTGGGGTTTGACACCGAGCAGCGCGGCGGCCTCGCCGATGCGGAAGAACAGCTTGTCCGGCAGGACGAGCGCGCGCATGGGATTCGCTTCCCGGGCTACTTGCGGCCCGGGTTGAGCCGGGAGCGCAGGACCTGCGACGGCTTGAAGGTCAGGACGTTGCGTTCGGCGATGACGATGGGGGCTCCGGTCTGCGGGTTGCGTCCGGTGCGGCGGGCCTTGTGCCGGACGGTGAAGTTGCCGAACCCCGAGACTTTGACCTGTTCGCCCTTGGAGAGGGTGTCCTTCATGATGTCGAACACGGCTTCGACGGCATCGGCGGCTTCCTTTTTGGAGAATCCGCCCACCTTCTCGTAAACGCCGTCCACCAGGTCCGCCTTGGTCATCGTGTGCCTCCTTTGCCCGGGGTCGTCGACCTCCCCCCCGGATTCACCTGCGAATCGTTACCCCAAATTGGGCCACAAGTCCATCCACGACGCGAGCGTGGGCTTGATCGACCTCGGCATCGGTGAGGGTGCGGTCGGGGTGCCGGTAGGAGAGGGTGAAGGCCATGCTTTTCCTGCCGGCTGGAATTGACTCTCCGCGGTAGACGTCGAAGACGGAGACGTCTTCGAGGAAGTCGGGTCCGAGGGAGCGGGCGGCGGCGACGACGTCGCGGGCGGGGATTTGTTCCTCGAAGACGGCGGCGAGGTCGCGGCGGACGGCGGGGAATTTGGGGAGTTCGCGAGCCTGGACGGGGGAGGAGGCGAAGTGTTCGGGTCGCAGGTCGAGTTCGAGGAGGTGGATGCCGCGGGGGACGTCGAGGGAATCGGCGAGTTTGGGGTGGAGTTCGCCGGCGAAGCCGATGGGGGTTCCGTCGAGGTGGACGAGGCAGGCGGCGCGGGGGTGGCACCAGGGGAGGTGTACGGGATCGGGTTGGAGGGCGCAGGGGCGTCGGAGGGCGCCGTCGGCGACGGCGGCGACGACGGCGGCGGCGTCGTAGAGGTCCCAGGACGGAGGGTTGCCGGCGAGCCAGTCGGGGCGTTGTCCGGCGAGGACGACGGCGAGGCGCCAGACTTCGTCGGGGAGGCCGGCGGGTCGGGCGTGGAAGGTCTTTCCGAGTTCGAACAGGGCGGCGCCGGGGAGGCGGTGGGAGAAAGCGAGGCGGACATTGCGCAGGAGGGCGGGGAGGAGGGTGGTGCGGAGGAAGGCTCGGCCGGCGTCGAGGGGGTTGCGGAGTTTGACGCACTCGTCGGGTGCGGCGCCGAAGGCCTGGAGGGTGGCGAGGTCTTCGAAGACGAGGTTGACGGTTTCGGAGAGGCCGCGGGCGACGAGGAGGGAGCGGAGGGGAGCGAGGCGTTCCCAGTTGCCGAGCGAGCGTTGTCCTGCGGCGAGGACGGGTGGTGTGCCTGGGAGTTCGGCGTAGCCGACGATGCGCGCGACTTCCTCGACGAGGTCGATTTCGCGGGTGAGGTCGGGGCGCCAGGTCGGTGCGACGACTTCGGCGGCGCCGTCGGGCGCGTTTTTGACGCGGCAGCCGAGGCGTTCGAGGGTGCCGGTGATTTCGTCGCGGGAGTATTGGCGGCCGACGATGCGGGTGAGGCGCGCGGGTCGGAGGCGGAGCGGGGCGGGGTCGGGTCCGGGACCGCCGGCGTCGAGGGCTTCGCCGCAGACGCGGCCGTGGCCGAGTCGGGCCATGAGGCCGGCGGCGTAGGCGAGGGCGTGGGGGACGCCGCCGCGATCGGTGCCGCGTTCGAAGCGGTAGGACGATTCGGAGGCGAGGCCGAGGCGTTTGGAGGTGCGGCGGATCGACGGCGGGTCGAAGTGGGCGCATTCGAGGAGGACGTCGGAGGTGTTGTCGCGGATCTCGCTATCGAGGCCGCCCATGATGCCGGCGACGGCGACGGGTCGTTCGGCGTCGCAGATCAGGAGGTCTTCGTTGGTGAAGGAGCGTTCGAGGCCGTCGAGGGTCCACATTTTCTCGCCGGGTCGGGCGCGTCGGACGACGATGGCGGGGCCGCGGAGTCGGGCGAGGTCGAAGGCGTGGAGGGGCTGGGCGAAGAGGAGGAGGACGAGGTTGGTGACATCGACGAGGTTGGAGACGGCGCGGACGCCGAGCAGGTGGAGGCGGTAGCGGAGTTCCCAGGGTGACGGGGCGACGGTGAGACCGCGAACGAGCTGGGCGCCGTAGCGAGGGCAGCCGGTCGGGTCCTCGACGCGGACGGGGAGGTCGAGTTCCCGGGGTGAGCGGGTGAACGCTGGGGGCGAGGGGAGTTTGACGGGGCGGTGGTAGAGGGCGCCGAGTTCGCGGGCGATGCCGACGTGGCCGAGGCCGTCGGGGCGATTGGCGGTGACGCCGATTTCGAGCAGGTGGTCGTCGAGTCCGAGGATCTGGTGGAGGTCGGCGCCGGGTTGGGCGGAGTCTGGGAGGAGGAGGAGGCCCGAGGCATCGGGTCCGAGGTCGAGATCGGCTTCGGAGCAGAGCACGCCGTGGGATTCGACGCCGCCGAGTTTGCGGGCGGTGACGGTCTTGTCGCCGATGCGGGAGCCGACGGGTGCGAAGGCGGCGCGGCCGCCTTTCGTTGGGATATTGGGTGCGCCGCAGACGACGGCGTGTTTCTGGGAGCCGTCGCCGACGGTGACGAGCTGGAGATCGGGGCGGTTCGGGTGTGGTTTGACGTCGAGGACCTGGCCGGCGACGACGCCGGCGAGGTGGGTGGCGGCGCGGGTCAGGGTTTCGACTTCGAAGCCGGACAGGGTGAGGCGTTCGGCGACGTCTTCGGGGGATTCCGGGAGGTCGATCAGCTCATGCAACCAGTTGAGGGAGACGCGCATGGCAAGCCTCAGAACTGCGAGAGGAACCGCAGGTCGTTGTCGTAGAACAGTCGGATGTGGCGGATGCCGTGTCGGAGCATGGCCAGGCGTTCGACGCCCATGCCGAAGGCGAAGCCCTGCCACTGTTCGGGGTCGTATCCGACGTGGCGGAAGACTTCCGGGTCGACCATGCCGCAGCCGAGGACTTCGAGCCAGCCGCTGCCTTTGCAGACGCGGCAGCCGTTGCCGTGGCAGTTGAAGCAGCGGCAATCGAACTCGCCGGAGGGTTCGGTGAAGGGGAAGAAGGAGGCGCGGAAGCGGACATCGAGGTCGGAGCCGAAGAACTGTCGGACGAAGAGGGTGAGGCAGCCTTTGAGGTCGGCGAGGGAGGTATGGTCGTCGACGAGCAGGCCTTCGACCTGGTGGAAGCGAGGGGAGTGGGTGGCGTCGTCGTCGTGGCGGTAGACGGCGCCGGGGCAGACGATGCGGACGGGTGGTGGTTGGGCGAGCATGGAGCGGATCTGGACGGGGGAGGTATGGGTGCGCATCAGGAGGCTGCCCGGGGCATCGACGAACAGGGTATCTTGCATATCGCGGGCCGGGTGATCCGGCGGGAACGCGAGGGCCTCGAAGTTATGGAAGTCGTCCTCGACCTCGGGTCCTTCGGCGACCTGGAAGCCGAGGCCGACGAAGATGTCGACGATGTCGTGCATGGTCTGGGCGAGGGGGTGGGGGTGGCCGTAGCGGGGGCCGCGAGGTGGGAGGGAGGGGTCGAGGGGTGGAGCGGCGAGGGATTTTTCGAAGGCCTCGCGGTCGAGGTCGTTGATGCGGGCGTCGAGTCGTTCGGCGGCCTGGGAGCGGGCGGCGTTGAGGGCGGCGCCGAAGGCGGGGCGTTGTTCGGCCGGCAGCGAGGCGAAGCGTTTCTGGAGGGCGGTGAGGGCGCCTTTCTTGCCGAGGAGTTTGGCGGCGGCGCCGCGGGCTTCCTCGGGGTTGCGAGCGGCGGCGAGGTCGGCGTCGAGCTGTGCGAGGAGGGTGTCGAGCTCGGCGGGCAGACCTGTGGCTGCGGGGGTGGTGGGGTCGGTCGGGTTCATCGTTCGGCGCTCCTTCCCTGGGTTGCAGGCCGGAGCGGGGGTATCAGGCGCGGGACAGCTCGGCGACGGCGCGGAAGGCGCCGGGATCGGCGATGGCGATCTCGGCCAGGCTCTTGCGGTTGAGCACGACGTTGGCGCGCTTGAGGCCCGCGATCAGCTTGCTGTAGGAGAGTCCGAGGGCTTCGCGGGCGGCGGCGTTGATGCGGACGATCCACAGTTTGCGGAAGTCCTGCTTGCGCTGCTTGCGATGCCGATAGGAGTAGATCCAGGCATGGCGGACGGCCTCGACGGCGCGGCGGTACATCTTGCGTCGGCCGCCGTAGAACCCGCGGGCCAGCCTCATGATCTTGTTGCGGCGACGACGTGCCTTGAAGCCTCGTTTGACTCGCATGACGACGTTCTCCTAGCCGTTCGGGAGCTGGCGGCGGATGCGCCCCGTGTCGGCGGGGCTGACCAGCGTGGTGCCGCGGTTGCGGCGGCGTTGCCGCGGGCTCTTGTGTTCGAGGATATGGCTGGCGTTGGCGCGTTCGCGGCGGATCTTGCCGCTCTTGAGCACGCGGAAGCGTTTTTTTGCGGAGCTGCGGGTCTTCATCTTGGGCATCGCGAATCCTCGTACCCGGCCCGCCGACGCCGGACCTCCCGGAGCCGTCGGCGCGGCAACGGAGGGCGTTGTTTACACCAGCCGGAGCGCGGAAGCAAGGGGAATTCGGGGAAGGGGGAGAGGGAAGGGTGGGAATGGGGGAATGGGTGGAATGGGGGATTTGGGGGGAATGGGTGGTGGAGTGTCGGGGGTGCGGGGCGGAGTGGGTGGGGGGGGGCGGACGAGGGCGTTGACTCGGGTGGGCGAACCACCTAGTTTCGGGTTCGACCGGCAGGGTGGCAGGTGAGCCCGGACCGAACGGTTCGAGGGAAGCCGGTGGGAATCCGGCGCGGCCCCCGCCACTGTGAACGCCGACGAAGGGTGGACGAGCAGCCACTGGCGGAATTCGATCGCGGGAGCGGTTGGACCGTTGGGAAGGCCCGCCCGGAGGACGACGCGTCAGCCAGGAGACCTGCCTTGTCGGTCGAGACCTTTTCCGGCTCCGGCGCCGGGGCGGCGCCGCGGGATCGAGCCCGCCGTGTTCCGCCCGTATCGTCGGCAGCCACACCGCCTCGGGATGCGGGCGGCGGGAGGGATCGATGAGGGACCGGAGGATCTTCTTGGGGAGCGGGTTGGGGTGTGCGCTGGCGTTGGGCTGGCTGTTGGGGTTGGGTGTCGGCTGCGGGGGCGACGACGACGTGGACGTCGGGGACGGTGCGGAGCTGCCGGACGGTGCGGACGGGGATGCGGACGGGGATGCGGAGCCGGACGTGGCGCCGGACGGTGCGGACGGGGATGCGGACGGGGATGCGGATGCGGACGCGGACGGGGATGCGGATGCGGACATCGTCGACACGATCCCGCGGGTCAACGCGCTGGCGGTGTTGACGAGCGACTACGCGACGGGGAGCGTTGCGGTCATCGACCTGGACACGTTGGACACGACGGTCGCGGTGAACCCGGACGCGTTGGCGGTGCACGGCGACGCGATGTTGTCGTGCGCGCCGTCGCCGGAGGGGACGTTGCACCAGACGTTCCACGTGGTGGAGCGGTTGGGAGCGGACCGGGTGCGGCTGCTCAAGCTGTCGGCGGCGGAGGTCGACGTGCTGGCGACGTTGGAGTTGGAGGACGGGACGAACCCGCAGGACGCGGTGCCGTTGTCGGTGGGGCAGTACGCGGTGCCGTTGTACGAGCGGACGGGTCTGGCGTTTGCCGGCGAGGACCTGGGTGGTGTGGTGCAGACGGTGGAGTTGGCGGCGTTGGCGGACGCGACGGACGGTCTACCGGAGATGCACCGGGCGGTGGAGTTGGGGGACTACCTGTACGTGTCGTTGCAGCGGCTCGACCGGAGCGGGACGACGTGGAGTCCGACGGGGCCGGGGGTGTTGGGATTGATCGCGTTGTCGACGGACGGGGGGGAGCACATGCTGTTGGACGTCGACCCGGGGACGACGGGGACGCAGGGGATCACGCTGCTCGGTTCGAACCCGGTGGGTCCGCTGCGGGTGGTGACGGACGACCTCGGGTCGCGGGTGATGGTGGCGACGGTGGGGGAGTACGGTGTGAACGACGGTGGGTTGGAGTCAGTGGTGGACCCGTTGTCGGGGATGTCGGCGGGGTTTGCGGTGACGGAGGAGGCGTTGGGGGGGGATCTGGGGGACTGGCTGGTTCTCGGTGGGATTGTGGGGTACGCGGTGGTGACGGCGGGGTTTTCGGAGGACCGCATCGTGCGGTTCAACCTGATGTCGGGGATGGTGGACCCGGAGCCGATGGTGGTCTCGGGCGGGTACACGTTGTCGGGTTTGACGGACCTGGGGGACGGTCGGCTGGCGGTATCGGATCGGACGGCGGGAGCGGCGGGGATCCGGTTGTTCGACGCGGACTCGAAGGTGGAGCTGACGGCGGAGCCGATCGACGTGGGGTTGCCGCCGGTCTCGAGCTGCCGGCCGTAGGGCCGAAGGCCGCGAAACCGCCGGGGGTCTGGCCCGCGCGGCCGCCCTTGACTTCATCGACCCGATCTTCTACCTAGGCTCGAGTTTCACCCGGTTCGGCCCCGGGGGTCCGGGGGCGTGTCCGGTCGGGGGGGTCGCAGCGACCGCGCAGAGGGAAGGAAGTCGGGGATGGCGTTCGAATTGTCGGCGGAGCGAAAGCAGCGGATGGCGGCGTTGGTGGGTCGTTATCCGCAGAAGGCGGCGGCGTGCCTGCCGGTGCTGCACTTGTGTCAGGAGGAGCACGGTGCGATCGACGCCGAGGTGGTGGCGTACGTCGCGTCGGCGCTCGAGTTGCCGACGGGTCGGGTGGAGGAGGTGGCGTCCTTCTACACGATGTACCGGCGGAAGGCGGCGGGGCGGTACCACCTCGAGATCTGCACGAACCTGTCGTGTTCGTTGTTGGGGGCGGAGCATTTGCGGGACGTGTTGGTGAAGGAGTTGGGGATCCAGCCGGGTCAGACGACGCGGGACGGTCTGTTCACGTTGTCGGAGGTCGAGTGTCTGGCTTCGTGCGGGACGGCGCCGGTGATGCAGGTGAACGGGGAGTTCCACGAGCGGCTGACGCCGGACTCGCTGCGCGCGTTGTTGGGGGAGTTGCGCACGCGGGCGGGAGGCTAGGGTGATGGTGGAGAGCGAGCGGCTGGTGACGCGGAACTTCGACGTACCGGACGCGTTCCGGCTGTCGGTCTACGAGCAGCGAGGGGGGTATCGGGCGGCGCGGAAGGCGGTGTTGACGATGCAGCCGGCGGAGATCGTCGCGGAGGTGAAGGCGGCGAATCTGCGGGGGCGGGGGGGGGCGGGATTTCCGGCGGGGGTGAGGTGGGGGTTTCTGCCGGCGGGGACGGAGCCGCGGTACCTGGTGATCAACGCGGACGAGGGGGAGCCGGGGACGTTCAAGGACCGGGCGTTGATCGAGCGGGACCCGCACCAGTTGATCGAGGGATGCATCATCGCGTCGTACGCGCTGGGGGTGCACCACTGTTACATCTACCTGCGGGGCGAGTTGGAGCGGGCGGGCAAGGTGTTGCAGACGGCGATCAGCGAGGTGCGGGCGAAGGGCTACATCGGGGCGCGGTTGTTTGCGCGGCCGTACGAGTTGGAGATCACGTTGCACCGGGGGGCGGGGGCGTACATTTGCGGGGAGGAGACGTCGCTGTTGGAGTCGTTGGAGGGGAAGCGGGGGGAGCCGCGGCTGAAGCCGCCGTATCCGGCGCAGGTGGGGGCGTGCGGGGCGCCGACGATCGTGAACAACGTGGAGACGATCGCTGCGGTGCCGCACATTCTGGACAAGGGTGGGGCGTGGTTTGCGGGTTTGGGGGTG
>CAZMRP010000008.1:0-7672 GCA_964568275.1 uncultured Myxococcales bacterium | reverse complement strand
GGGGGAGCTCGTGGTGGGCGGTGGGGGGAGGGCGAGGGGGGGGGGCGGGGGCTGAAGCGGCGGGACCGGGCGCAGTGGGGGGGTGTGGGGGCGCCGGGGTGCGGAAACACGGGGGGGCGGATCGGGCGGGGGCCGAACATTCGGGACAGGGGGGGGGGGTGGTTTGGGGGGTTGGGGGTGGCTGGGGACGGGGGGACGCGGGTGTTCTGCCTGTCCGGGCAGGTGCAGCGGCCGGGGTTGTACGAGTTGCCGGTGGGGACGCCGTTGCGGACGCTGGTGATGGAGCGGGGTGGGGGTCCGTTCGAGGGGCGGGCGATCAAGGCGATCATCCCAGGGGGGTCCTCGACGCCGGTGTTGTTGCCGGAGGCGCTCGACGCGCCGTTGTCGTGCGACGGGCTGAAGGCGGCGGGGTCGATGATCGGCTCGGCGGCGGTGATCGTGATGGACGACACGGCGTGCATGGTGCGAGCGGCGTGGCGGTTGGCGAAGTTCTACCACCACGAGTCGTGCGGGCAGTGCACGCCGTGTCGGGAGGGGACGGGTTGGCTGGCGCGGGTGTTGGGTCGCATCGAGCAGGGGTTGGGGAGGGACGGGGACCTCGAGCTGCTCAAGAGCTGTGCGGACAACATGATTGGGACGACGATCTGTCCGCTCGGGGACGCGGCGGCGATGCCGGTGCAGGCGTTCCTGGCGCGGTTCCGGACGGAGTTCGAGGCGCACATTCTGCAGGGCAAGTGTCCGTTCGGCGCTCGGTTCGAGCTGCCGTCGGGGTGGAAGGCATGAGCAGCTTGGAGTGGTTGAAGCGGGAGCGTGGTGGTGGTCGGGTGCGTGGGGCCGGGCCGGCGATGGTGTTGGCGTCGGGGCTGGCGTGGTTGTTGCCGGTGGTGGCGGCGGCGCAGGCGTTGCCGGAGGCGGCGGGTTCGGGGCCGGTGATCACGGTGCAGTTGGGGCGGGGTCAGCCGGCGGCGGGGTCGGCGGCGGACGGGGTGCCGTTGGTCGAGCGGTACCGCGAGGGTGGGGGTGACGGCTGGCAGTCGTCGCGGTCGCACGTGGTGTTGTTCTGGATCGGGGCGGCGGCGGCGTTGTTGGGGGCGATTGCGGTGATCGTGGCGCGGCGGCCGTTGCGGGCGGCGTTGGGGCTGTTGGTGGTGGTGTTGGCGACGGCGGGGTTGTATCTGCTGCTCAAGGCGGAGTTGCTGGCGGCGCTGCAGGTGCTGATCTACGCGGGTGCGGTGGTGGTGCTGTTGGTGTTCGTGATCACGTTCCTGGACCAGGGAGCGACGTCGCCGCCGGGTGGTCGGCGGCTGCCGGTGCGGGTCCTGGCGGTGGGGGCGGTGGTCTACGTGTTCTATCTGGCGAGCCGCGAGTTGTTGGGGGTGGGGTTGGGGACGCGGTTGCCGGTGGGACCGGAGTTCGGGACGACGACGGCGGTGGCGCGGGAGTTGTTCGGGGCGTTCTTGATTCCGTTCGAGGCGGCGTCGGCGTTGTTGTTGGCGGCGATCGTGGGGGCGGTGGCGGTGGCGCGGGGTCAGGTCGACCCGTCGGCGACGCCGCCGGCGGGGGAGGCGCCGGGGGGGCGTGACGAGGGCCCGGGGTCGGGTGGGGAGGGAGGTGTGTGATGGCGGACGTGGGGCTCGGCCACTACCTCCTGCTGGCGTCGGCGTTGTTCACGCTGGGTGCGGTGGGTTTCGTGATGCGGCGCAACGCGTTGATCGTGTTGATGTGCATCGAGTTGATGTTGAACGCGGCGAACATCGCGCTGGTAGCGTTCAACCGTTACCATCCGGTGGACCACACGGGGCAGGTGTTCGCGTTGTTCGTGGTGGTGGTGGCGGCGGCGGAGGTTGCGGTCGGGTTGGCGATCATCGTGGCGTTGTACCGGCTGCGTCGTTCGGTCCGGACGGACGACGCGGACGCGATGAAGGGTTAGGGGAGGAGCGCGATGGACCAGGTCGTCCTCAACCCCTACGTCGCGTGGATCGTCGGGTTCCCGCTGTTGGGTGCGGTGCTCAACGGTTTCCTGTTGTCGTGGATTGGCCGGTTGTTGCCGCGGGCGACGCGGGAGCGGCTGGTATCGCGGCAGACGGTGCACATCGTCGCGGTGTTCTCGGTGTTCTTCTCGTTCCTGATCGCGGTCGGGGCGGCGATCCAGCTCTGGGTGGGCAATCCGTTCGACTCGGGGGACGCGGTGCCGACGTTGTTGTTGGCGCGGCTGTGGAACTGGCTGCCGATGTCGGAGTTGGCGCAGGGGGTGCCGGGTCTGCGGGACGTGGTGCAGTCGGCGGAGTTGTCGGTGCCGTTGAACTTCATGGTCGACCGGTTGTCGGCGATGATGGCGTTGACGGTGTCGGGGATCAGCTTTCTGATCCACCTGTATTCGGCGGGGTACATGGGTCACGACCCGTCGCACCGGCGGTACTTCACGTACCTGAACCTGTTCGTGTTCTTCATGCTGGTGTTGGTGCTGGCGGACAACCTGGTGTTGATGTTCGTGGGATGGGAGGGGGTTGGTCTCTGTTCGTACCTGTTGATCGGGTTCTGGTTCGACAAGGACGCGAACGCGGCGGCGGGGAAGAAGGCGTTCATCGTCAACCGGATCGGGGACCTGGGGTTCCTGATCGGGATTTTCTGTCTGGCGGCGTGGTTGGGGACGGTGCGGTTCCACGGGGTGACGTTGCCGAACGGGGCGACGTTGGCCGGGATGTCGGACGTGATCGGGGGGGTGTTCGGGAGCGGGCCGTTGCCGGTGGAGACGGCGTTGGGGGTTTCGGGCGCGTTCTTGGCGGGTCTGTTGTTGTTCGTGGGGGCGATGGGGAAGAGCGCGCAGATCCCGTTGTACGTCTGGTTGCCGGACGCGATGGCGGGTCCGACGCCGGTATCGGCGTTGATCCACGCGGCGACGATGGTGACGGCGGGCGTGTACATGATCGTGCGGCTGGACTTCCTGTATCTGTTGTCGCCGACGGTGATGGCGGTGGTGGCGACGGTGGGTGCGGTGACGGCGTTGTTCGCGGCGATCATCGGGCTGGCGCAGAACGACATCAAGAAGGTGCTGGCGTACTCGACGGTGAGCCAGCTCGGCTACATGTTCCTGGCGGTGGGGGTGGGCGCGTTCGGGGCGGGGATGTTCCACCTGTTCACGCACGCGTTCTTCAAGGCCTGTCTGTTTTTGTGTGCGGGGGCGGTGATCCACGCGTTGCACGAGCGGCAGGACATCCGGGAGATGGGGGGGTTGCGCAGCCGGCTGCCGGTGGTGCACTGGACGTTCCTGGCGTCGACGTTGGCGATTGCGGGTTTCCCGCCGTTCTCGGGGTTTTTCTCGAAGGACGAGATCCTGTGGTCGGTGTTTTCGGGGACGGCGATCACGCAAAGCGGGGTGGTGCCGGTTTTCTGGCCGGTGTTGTTGTGGCTGCTGGGGTTCGTGACGGCGGGGCTGACGGCGTTCTACATGTTCCGGTTGTACTTCCTGGTGTTCTGGGGCGACCTGCGTGCGCCGTCGGAGCTGCGGGAGCGACTGGTGCGGCCGGACACGTCGCGTCCCGGGTCGTTCCTCTGGACGGACCCGCACACGCCGTTGTCGATGGTGTTGGCGTTGATCGTGTTGGGGCTGGGGGCGGCGGTGTCGGGTTTGGCGGGGATGCCGCATTTGTTCCAGGTGCCGAACCTGTTTGCGCGCTGGCTGGCGCCGGTGGTGCTGCCGTTCCACGGTTCCGGGCCGGTGGCGATGGAGTGGTTGTTGATGGCCGCCTCGGTGGGGGTGGCGTTGTTCGGGATGTCGTTGGCGGCGCGGTTCTACAAGCAGTGGCCGTCGGTGCCGGCGCAGCGGGTGATGGCGGCGGCGCCGTCGGTCTACCGGCTGGTGGCGGACAAGTTCCGCATCGACGAGCTGTTGGGGTGGCTGGTGGTGCGTCCGCTGCGGTTCGTGGCTTTCGCGTGCTACGAGGTGATCGACCGGGTGTTGATCGACACGCTGCTGGTGGGCGGTCTGGGGTGGCTGGCGCGGGGGATTGGGGGGGTGTTCCGCAAGCTGCAGGGCGGGGTGATCCACCGCTATGCGGCGCTGATGGCGTTGGGGCTGGCCGGGGCGTTGTACCTGGTGGCGCAGCCGTTCGCGACGGTGCCGTTGGTGGAGCGACCGGTGCAGTTCGTGCGGGCGATCCCGCCGGACCCGGAGACGGGGGCGGTGCGGCTGGTGTTCACGATGCCGGCGGCTCCGTACCGTTACGAGATCGACCTCGACTCGGACGGTCTGGTCGACGCGGACCTCGACCCGCGGGCGCCGGTTTTCGACCGTTCGCGTTTGCGGGGCGACGTGGTGCAGGCGTGTCTGCCGGTGGGGCGGCACCAGCTGACGATCCTGGCGCGGAGCGGATTCGAGCTGACGCGGCGGCTGGTGGTGCCGGTGGAGGTGGTCGAGGCGCCGCGGTGCCGGTTGTGGACGGTGATCGACGATCCGGAGTTGGCGCAGGCGCCGCGGCCGTTCGGCCGGGGGGCGCGGCCGGTGCCGGCGACGACGCGAGGGGGAGTGGGGTTGGAGGCGGGCTCCCCGGGGCCGGGCAGTATTGGGGCGATGTTCGTGGAAGGGGGTGAGCGATGAGCCACCTCCTGATGTTGTTGATTGCGGCGCCGCTGGTGGCGCCGATCGGGTTGTGGTGTTTCCCGCGGCGGCTGGTGCGGGCGCAGCAGATCTACGCGGTGGTGGCGTCGCTGGTGGTGTTCGGGCTGTCGCTGTTGTTGTTGCGCGAGAGTCCGGTGGACGCCGACGGGTTCCTGACGCGGTTCCGCGAGCACCTGCCGTGGATCCCGTCGTTGGGCATTGCGTGGTCGGTGGGGGTGGACGGCATTTCGTTGTTCCTGGTGTTGTTGACGACGTTGTTGACGCCGTTGGCGATCTTGTCGTCGTTCAAGGCGGTGGAGCAGCGGGCGCGGGAGTACCTGGCGTCGTTCTTGATCCTCGAGTCGGCGATGCTGGGGGCGTTCGTGGCGTTGGATCTGTTCCTGTTCTTCCTGTTCTGGGAGTTGATGCTGGTGCCGATGTTCGTGATCATCGGCGTATGGGGCGGGCCGCGGCGGATCTACGCGGCGGTGAAGTTCTTCCTGTTCACGATGGTCGGTTCGGCGTTGATGCTGGTGGCGCTGTTGTACCTGGCGTGGCAGTACGCGGAGCTGCACGGGGGGCAGTGGACGTTCGACTACTTCGCGTTGCGGGACGTGATGTTGCCGTTCCGGGCGGAGCTGGTGTTGTTCGCGGCGTTCACGTTGTCGTTCGCGATCAAGGTGCCGATGTGGCCGCTGCACACGTGGTTGCCGGACGCGCACGTCGAGGCGCCGACGGCGGGCTCGGTGATCCTGGCGGCGGTGCTGCTGAAGATGGGGACCTACGGTTTCCTGCGGTTTTCGATGGGGTTGTTCCCGTACGCGGCGTTCCGGGCGGGTCCGACGATCGCGGCGTTGGCGGTGGTGGGGATCGTGTTCGGGGCGTTGGTGGCGTGGAAGCAGACCGACGTCAAGAAGCTGGTGGCGTACTCCTCGGTTTCGCACCTGGGGTTCGTGATGTTGGGGTTGGCGGCGGGCGACCCGCGAGCGATTGCGGGCGCGGTGCTGCAGATGGTGAACCACGGGATTTCGACGGGGGCGTTGTTCCTGCTGGTCGGTGTGATCTACGAGCGGCGGCACACGCGGCGGCTGGACGAGTTCGGCGGGTTGGCGTCGGTGATGCCGATCTACGCCGTGCTGTTCCTGGTCGTGACGTTGTCATCGATCGGTCTACCGGGGACGAACGGTTTCGTGGGGGAGTTCCTGGTGTTGTTCGGGGCGTTCCATTCGGAGATGCTGCCGCTGGGGCACTGGCTGGTGGCGGCGGCGGGGTTGGGGATCATCCTCGGTGCGGTCTACATGTTGGGGATGTACCTGCGGATGTTCTTCGGTCCGGTGCGCAAGCCGGAGAACGAGAAGCTGGCGGACCTGGGCGTGCGTGAGGTGTTGTGTTTCGCGCCGCTGGTCGTGTTGATCTTCGCGATCGGGGTGTTGCCCGGGTGGTTCATGAAGCGGATGGAGCCGTCGATCCGGCACCACTGCGAGTACGCGACGGCGCGGATCCTGGAGATGGACGAGATCCGCCGGGCGGGCGGGCTGGACGAGGCGCAGTCGCGGGAGCAGCGGACGGGTCGGCTGGCGGCGATCGGGGCGGGGGCCGCGGCGTTGGGTCTGACGGGCGAGCCGGGCGAGCCGTTCGAGCCGCCGCCGCCGGCGATGGGGGACGCGTTGCGCATCGGCGGGATCGAGCCGGCGCCGGTCGACGCGCCGGGGCTGGTGGAGCCCCGGCCGCGGCAGGAGGTCCCCGTTGTTCCGGCGGGCGTTGGGGCGGGAGGTGCGCCATGAGGTGGTTCAAGCCGCTCGTCGCGCTGGCTCCCGTGCTGGTGGTATCCGGCGGGGCGTTGTTGTTGATGTTGTACGAGGCGCTGGTCGGTCGTCGGGCGGCGCCGGCGGCGGGGGACGTGGAGGGGCTGGTCCGGGCGCGGGTGCGTTCCGGGCTGCGTTCGTTCTTCGCGGTCGGCGTATTGGGGCTGGCGGGGCTGGCGAGCGTGGGGTTGTGGTTCCTGGCGCGCCGGGTGGGTGCGGCGGACCCCGGACAGTTGGCCGAGGTGATCGCGCGGACGCACGGGTTGGGCGGGGACCGGTTCGCGCTGGTGGTCTACGGCGTGTTGTGTCTGGGCGGGATGCTGGTGTTGTTGCAGGCGGGTTCGTACCTGCGCGAGTTGGGGTTGGACCGGCCGGAGTTCCCGCTGCTGGTGTTGTTGGCGGTGCTCGGGGGGATGTTCCTGTCCGCGGCGCAGGACCTGCTGCTGTTGTTCCTCGGGCTGGAGACGCTGTCGCTGGGGACGTACTGTCTGGTGGCGTTCCAGCGCAGTTCGCTGAGGAGCAGCGAGGCGGCGTTGAAGTACTTCCTGCTGGGGTCGTTCGCGGCGGCGATTCTGCTGTTCGGCATGGCGTTGCTGTACGGCATCACGGGGAGTCTGCGGCTGGAGGAGATCGGCCGGGTGTTGTCGGGCGATTCGCCGACGGCGTACGAGCCGGTGGCGGCGATTGCGATGGTGCTGGTGCTGGTGGGGCTGGCGTTCAAGGTGTCGGCGGTGCCGTTCCACATGTGGACGCCGGACGCCTACGAGGGGGCGCCGACGCCGGTGACGGCGTTCATGGCGGTGGTGGTGAAGACGGCGGCGTTCGCGGTGTTGGTCCGCGTGTTGCTGGTGGCGTTGCCGTTGGGCTCGCCGTTGACGGGGGCGCCGGCGGGTTGGGTGGCGATCCTGACGGGGCTGGCCGTGTTGACGATGGTGCTGGGCAACTTCGCCGGGTTGATGCAGACGAACGTCAAGCGTCTGCTGGCGTACTCGTCGATCGCGCATGCGGGTTACATCCTGGTGGGGGTGGTGGCGGCGGGGGCGGTGCACGCGGCGGTGCCGCACGAGGCGCGGTTGTTGCAGGCGGACGCGGGTGGTGCGGTGCTGTACTACCTGTTGGCGTATCTGCTGGGGACGGCGGGCGCGTTCGGGGTGGTGTCGATCTGCGCGCGGGGCCACCGCGAGGCGACGACGTTGGCGGACCTGCACGGTTTCTCGCGGCGCAGTCCGCTGTTGGCCTTCGCGTTCCTGTTGTTCGTATTGTCGTTGAC
>CAZMRP010000007.1:0-28125 GCA_964568275.1 uncultured Myxococcales bacterium | reverse complement strand
CCAGGGGGGTCAATGCTCGTGAACAAGGGGGGGTCAATGGTCGTGAAAACCGGCAACGAAGGCGTGCCACCCTGAGCAGGTCGGCGAGGCGCAGCTCGGTCGTCTCGTTGCCGCGGCTCCGAATCCTGGACATGAGCACGGACCGCGACAGGCCTCCGAACGTGGTCCGTTCGCGTGTCGCGTTGCCCGGCCACCTGCTCGCCATCTCGTTGGGCTAGCCGTTGGCGGCGATCGCAGCGACGACCGATCGAGCTGCCAGCTTCGCGTAGGGCGGCGGCACCGCATTCCCGATCATCTCGCACACGGCGTCCATCTGATCCGTGGGGAAGCGGTACTGCTCGGGGAAGCCCTGAAGCAGAGCAGCCTCCCGCACGGAGATCGCGAAGCGACGACGATCGGGGTGACCGAATCGGCCCTTGCACGGAGTCGTACAACCGCCGGTGATCGTGGGAGACGGTCCGTTCCAGACCATCCGCCCGTAGACGTTGGTGAAGCCGTTGTAGCCATCTCGGTGGCAGGGCGGCCTGATCGACTCATTACCCGACGCCAGCCACGTTTGCCCGGGTACGGCGGCACGGAGCCGGCGCTTGGTCTGAGGCTGGATGTCGCGGACAACGTGCCAGCCGTGCGCCGCCGGGCCGCCGGTCTTCACCGCCACCGGAAACGTGACCGGACGCCCCAGGTGCCCGATGGCCTCCCGGACGGTAGCCCACCTTCTCATCTTCGAGCCTGGCGCGACTTCGCGAGCGTGCGTCGCCCGAGGGAATGGCACCTCGAAGCCGTTCCCCGCAAGGAGGACCAGCCTCCGGCGCCGTTGCGGCAACCCGAAGTTCGCCATCTGGATGACCTGCCACCTCGGGTGGAACCCGAGGCCGCGTAGCACCCGAAGGAACCTCTCGAACAACGCCCTGCCCACGAGGGCAAGCCCCGGAACGTTCTCCATCATGACGGCGCGAGGGCGCAGCCCCTTGATCAACTCGGCCATGACCAAGAGCAGCTCGTTGCGGGGATCCTCGCGTCGCCACTTCGCTGTCAACGAGCAGAAGCCCTGGCAGGGAGCGCACCCGGCGAGCAGGGTGACGGGCCGACCACCGACCGCGGCGGACAGCTCGGCGGCCGAAACGTCCCGGATGTCCTTCTCGAACAGCACGGTTCGCCGGTTCGCGGTCCGGTACGTTTCGGCGGCGATGGGATCGATCTCGACGGCTGCGGCCACGTCGAAGCCGGCCCTCCGCAGGCCGAGCGTCAAGCCGCCACACCCGGAGAACAGATCGACCGCGATCGGCCTGTCACCTCCCGCCAGTGCCCGCGATGTCGCCGCACTCTCCATCACCCGCTGTCTTCCCCTTCCTCCGCTCGCTCCGCCACCCGCGCCTCCAGGATGCCGCGGAACTGGCTGTGGACGACCTTCGCTCGCTCGATCAGGTCGTCCCAGGTGGTGAAGAACACCCAGCCCTTGTCGGCGTACGCCTCCTTGACGCTCGCGGCATCCGTGTGGAGTCGCGCCGCGATAAGATGAGCCTGGACGGTGGCGTACTTGAACCCCTTGGGATCGGAGATCTCATCGAACCGCGTGATGACGTACTTCCTGTATCTCTCGGCCTGGGAGAAGTCCTTCTCGACCGCAACATGGGCGCCGCGTTTGATCTCGACGATGTGCAGCGCGCCGCCCACGCCGACGCAGAAGAAATCGACGCGGTCCTTGTCCGACTTGCCGCCGGTCGGCTTCAGGCCGAACTCATCCCGGATCCACGTAGAAACCCGTGCCTCGGGCCTGTTCAGGATCCAGGTCGGTTCGATCAACCAGGGGTTGCGCTCGATGTGCTTGGAAAGCAGCCGGCGCTCTGATGCGTCGGTGCGGTGCATCCGTTCCAGGGTGTCGATCGCGGCGAGGTTGCTGTTGATGATCTGGAGGAGCGTCACCGCCGTCCGGACCGCCATCTTTTCCAACAGGTCGTCGAGTTGTTCGAGATCGGCGGCTTTGGTTTCCCGAAGTTTCTGCAGAATGCTCCGCAGCGTCGCGTTCTCGAGGGCATCGAGGAACCAGGACAGGATGTCCTCGAACTCCTCCGGCTCCATCTCGACGGTCTTGAACTTCTCGTAGAAGCGTACCGCCACGTCCCTATAGGCCGGTGCGAGCTTCTCGATCCGCGCCTTCAGCTCTGGCCGTATCTGCTCGACCTGCTTTTCACGGAGCTTCGTTCGCAGCTTCGCCCATTCGGCGAGGAGCTTCTTCAGGAGGCGCTGCCCCCAGTCTTGGAAGGCCTGGCCCTGGGGACTCTCCCAGGCGATCGCGCCGCGGTGAGTGGCGATTAGGTCCGGGGCTTCCAGTCCCGAGTCCAGCCACTCAGCCTTGACCATTCCCACGAGGTACCGCAGCCCGTGCTGGCCGGTCACGCCGCCGCTGATGTCGAAGAACGTGGCGTCCTGGGACACCTTGTTCCTGGTGTAGACGAGGACACCGCTGAGGTCGCCCTCGTTCTGTTTCCGTGGTTGGGGCGTGAAACCGATCCAGTACTGGACTGGCCCGCATCCTCTGACCTCGTCGGTGTTCCAGCCCTTCTTCGGTGGCCAGCGCCACTGAAGATCGATGTCCTCGGACCTCAGGTCCTGGCCGTTGACGCGGACGCGGAACTTCGGTCCGACGAGGAGGAAACGTCGGGAGACGCTCTGGAGGAAACGCTCCGCGTTGAGCGCCTTCCGGCCGTGGAGTTGTCGCAGCGTGACGGTCGTGCCCCGCGTCCTCCGCCCGCCCTTCGGGGCCTTGGTCACGGGTCCGGCGAAGACGACGTCGGCCTGAGCCGGCTGCTTGTCGGCCTTCCGCAGGTCGGCGAGAGAGAGCCGGAACCACATGAGGACGTACTCGCCGACATCGGGATCCCGGCTCTTATGGACGGTCTGCACCTCCACCACGTCCGCGATTCCGAAGCCGGCCAACTTCCCGACGCCCTTCCGCCCCTGGAGAAGCCTCCCGCCCGGCGACTTGTCCGTCTTCTCGATCTCGCGCCGATCTCGACCGACGTCCAGGTACGCGTCGCGAACCATTTCCCAGGTCATCCCGTTGCCGTCGTCGGACACCTCGATGACCTGGTCGGAGTTCGGGTCCCACGATTCCCCAAGCGGCAGCCGAACCTCCACCTCCTTGGCGTCCGCGTCCCATGCGTTCGAGACCAGTTCCGCGATTGCCGGCACCGGCCGTCCCGCGTACATCTGCACGCCGAGGTGCTTCACGATATTTCCGGCGAAGGTGAGCTTCAGTTCCGCGGTGTCCCGACCTGGGAGCAGCACCTTGGAGGAACTTGCGGGCATCACGCTGGTTCCCTCCCGCGTCTCGCGGCCGCGGGTACCGAGTCATGACGAGTTGGCCGACCGGCTGAAGCGCCGGATCCCATCCGGCATCCCGCATCGGCCGACCGCATCCTCAGGAAGCTAGCCAACTGCCCACGGGGGCGCAAGGGTCTCCGTCCGACCCTTCGAGCGATGCTTGCAGGGCTCTTGCCGCTCCCGAACGCCCGGGACTCAACGCGGGTTCCGGCCATCGAGGCCTGCGTGTCCGCGGCCCCGAGGAGCCAGCGATCCGCCCCGCGGACAGGGGCACACCGCCGTTGATCCCCACCCCCTCCCCGCGTAGCATCGCCCTGCTCGGCTCGGCGAGGCTCGTGCCGCCGGCGCACACCGCGCCGGCACAGGCCCCCCGGGACCGACGGGGGTTCTGCCTTGGCCACGATAAACCGCTCCGACGTCGTCGGTCGCCGCGTGCGCCTCCCCGGGCATTTCGCCGAGCCGGTCGTGATCGAAGACGTCGAGGACCCCGGTTTCGGCGACGTCCTGATCGTCAAGGTCCGCACGACCCGCGGCAAGCTGGAGGAGGCCAGCGTGGACGCCGCCGTCCTGGCCGCCGCCCTCGCGGCCGCCACGACGACCGCGCCGACCTACATCAACCCCGAAGACCAGTTCCTCCTCGTCGAGTCGGCCCGCATCCGGCTGGCCTACGCCTGGGACCCGTTCTTCGCCGTTTCCCTCTCCGGCATCGAAGCGCTCCCGCACCAGCTCGAGGCCGTCTACGACCGGATGCTCCAGCAGGCCCGCCTCCGCTTCCTCCTCGCCGACGATCCCGGGGCCGGCAAGACCATCATGGCCGGCCTGCTGTTCAAGGAACTGCGCCTCCGCGGCGCCGTCGAACGCGCCCTCATCCTCGCCCCCGCCCCCCTGGCGATCCAGTGGCAGGACGAGATGCGGTCTAAGTTCGACGAGGTGTTCGAGCTGATCGACTCGCACGCCGCCCGCCAGCAGCTCGGCGGCAGCCCCTGGTCCCGCTTCCCGCTCTGCGTTGCCTCGATCGACTTCGCCAAGCAGGACCACGTCGCCCCCGAGCTGCTCCGCGAGCGGTGGGATCTCGTCGTGATCGACGAGGCCCACAAGCTGGCGATGCCCGACATCGAGAAGCCGACCTTCCGCTACAAGCTCGCCCGCGACCTGGCCGAGCGCACCGAGCGCCTCGTCCTCCTCACGGCCACGCCGCACCAGGGCAACCCGGAGCAGTTCCGCAACTTCGTCTCGCTGCTCGACCCCTACGCCTTCCGCGACGAGGACGTGATCCGCGACCTCCTCCAGCAGCAGAAGAGCCCATGGTTCCTGCGGCGGATGAAGGAGGATCTGCGGGACTTCGCCGGCAAGCCGCTGTTCGTGGATCGTCACGCCGTGACCGAACCCTTCCAGCTCACCGACGTCGAGTACTCGTTGTACACGGCCGTCTCGCGCTACATCAACACGTTCCTTCCCCGGCAGAAGGGGCGCCGCAAGGCGACCGCCGCGCTGGCCCGCATGGTCCTCCAGCGCCGCCTCTCCAGCAGCCTGCGGGCCATCCGCACGTCGGTCGAACGCCGGCTCGAGAAGATCACGGGCATCGTCGAGGAGCTGGACAAGCTGCCGGAGGAAGCACGGACCCGCCGCCTGCGGGAGCTGGCCAACCTCCCGGTCGATCCCGAGACAGGCACGGACGATGAGGCCGACGAGGCCCTCGACGAAGCCGCCGAGTCTGGGATCCTCGCCGAGCACTTCGACAAGCTGCGGGCGGAGGTTCCCGAGCTGGTGCGGCTGGTCGAGCAGGCGCGGATCGCCGAGGCGCGGAGCCGCGAGAAGGGCCACGAGAGCAAGCTCAGCGCCCTCTTCCGTTGCCTGGAGAAGTCGCAGTTCCAAGAGCTGCGGGAGAAGTCCGGCAAGCTGCTCATCTTCACCGAGCACCGGGCGACGCTCGAGTACCTCGAGGAGCACCTGACCAAGGCCGGCTTCACCTGCTGCCACATCCACGGCGGGATGGACGCGGTGGCGCGGAAGGAAGCGCAGCGCCTGTTCCAGAGCGAGAAGCAGATCTGCGTCGCGACCGAGGCCGCCGGCGAGGGGATCAACCTCCAGTTCTGCCACCTCATGATCAACTACGACATCCCGTGGAACCCGAACCGGCTCGACCAGCGCATGGGCCGGATCCACCGCTTCGGCCAGACCCGGGAGGTCCACGTCTACAACTTCGTCGCCGTCGGCGGCCCCAAGGGGCCCGACGAGCAGCCGGTCGTGGAGGGCCGCATCCTCGAGTGCCTGTTCCGCAAGATCGAGGAGATGAAGAAGACCCTCGGCGACCGCGTGTTCGACATGATCGGCCTGGTGCTCCAGCGCAACGGCGTGGGGCTCGAAGACATGCTGCGGGACGCGGCGTGGAACCCCCGCCTGCTCGACGACTACACCGACCGCATCAGCCGCATGAGCCCCGAGAAGGCGCAGGAGTACGAGCGCAGCACGGGAATCGCGCTGGCGAAGAGCACGGTGGATCTCGGCCGGATCCGCGGCCAGGACTTCGCGAGCGAAGAGAAGCGGCTAATGCCCGAGTTCGTCGAGGGCTTCTTCCTCGACGCCGCGAAGAAGACCGGGCTCCGGGTTGAGAAGCGGGCCAACCCGCTCCTCCTGCGAATCGAACACGTCCCGCAGAAGTTCCTGGCCCGGGATCTGGCTGCGGTCCGCGCTCGCGGACCGGCGGAGCAGCGGTACCTGAAGGCCTCGTTCCACAAGGCCGAGCTGGCGAAGGTGGACAACCTGGACGGCTGCCTCGTGTCGCCGGGGCACCCCCTCTACGCGGCGCTCGACGAGGTGCTGCGCCGTGACCTGCGGGGCGTCGAGCAGGGGACCGCCCGGTACGTCGACCCGTTCGCCTCGGATCCCCACCGCCTGCACTTCTTCGAGGTCGAGATCGAGGGCGAGAGCTTGGGCGATCCCGGCCAGCCTGCCCGCACGCTTCCCGTCCACGCCGCGCTCGTCGCCGTGCAGGAGGAGCCCGGCCCGACCTTCTCGCTGGCGCAGCCCGACGTGCTCCACGACCTGACGCCGATGGATCCCGCGAAGTTGTTCCCGCCGACGGAGCCGTGGTCGGGTCCGCCGACACCGGAGGAGGTCCGCAAGATCACCGGCTGGCTGCGGGTGACTGAACAGCACGCCACAGTGCAGCGGCTCCAGAAGGAGCGGCAGCGGGAGGTCGAGATCCGGCGCGAGTTCCTGTCCCGCGCCTTCGAGGCTTCCATCAAGGCCACGCAGGTGCAGTGGGCGGAGCTGCACGCCAGAGTGATGGCCGGCGAGGGGGAGGCGAAGCTGGCCCGGGACGAGAAGGCGAAGTACCTGGCCGAGCTGGAGGCGGCGAAGAAGCACCGCCTCGAAGGCCTCGCCCACCTCGCCGTCGTGCGGTCCGGCCGGATCGCCCATCTGGGCTCGGCGATCGTGGCGCCGGCGCCGACGCCGGCGGGGGCGGCGATGCAGCGGGATGACGCGGTCGAGCAGGCGGCGATCGACGTCGCGATCGCGTACGAGCGCCGCCGCGGATGGGAGATCAAGGAGGTCTGGAAGCTGCACGACGGCAGCGGGTTCGACCTGCGCTCGGTCAGCCCGGCCGGTCCCGATGGCCGACGTGAGGTGCGGCGCATCGAGGTGAAGGGCCGCGCCGCCGACGGCGTCGATGTCCACCTGAGCCCGAACGAGTGGCGACAGGCCCAGCGGCTTCGCGACACCTACTGGCTCTACGTGGTTTGGGGCGCGAAGGGGCTGACGCCCAGGTTGAAGGCGATCCGCGACCCGTGGGAGACGTTCCGCGAGCAGGCCCGCGAGGTCGTGGAGGTCAAGGGGTACCGCATCGCCGGCGAGGCGCTGACCGCCGTCACCGGCGAGGAGTGGGCGACGTGACGAAACCGAAGACGACCGAGCCGCGGCCCCGGCTGATCGAGGACTACCTGCCCGTGCGGGAGATCTCGGCGGAGTGCGTCCGGGAGAAACTGGGTGGCCACCGACTCAGCCCTGGCCATCCGCGTACTCTGCACCTGTGGTGGGCGCGGCGGCCGCTGGCGGCGTGTCGAGCGGCGGTCTACGCGACGTTCGCGCCACCGGCGGCGCCGAAGGACCGCGCCAAGTTGCGATCGTTCTTCGCAGAGTTGACCCGATGGACCGGCCCGGTCTTCGTGGAGACCGAAGCGATCAGGAAGGCCCGTTCTCTCGTCGAGAAGGCGGCCGACGGGAAGCGGCCGCGGGTGCTTGACCCGTTCGCCGGTGGCGGTGCCATCCCGCTCGAGGCGCTGCGCCTTGGATGCGACGCCGTGGCCGTGGAACTGAACCCGGTCGCCCACCTCATCGAACGCTGCACGCTCGAGTTTCCGCAGAAGTACGGGAAGAAGATGCGGGACGCCGTGAAGCAGTGGGGCGAGTGGGTGATCTCCCGGACGCAGGAGGAGTTGGCCGACCTGTACCCGGACATCGAGGTTGAGGGTGCTACCGCCGAGGTCGAGAACCTCGAGCTGTTCGGCGGCAAGGGCAAGAGGCGCGGGAAGGGGAAGAAGACCCTACGGCCGATCGCGTGGCTCTGGACCAGGACGATCCCGAGTCCGGCGCCAGGGTACACCGGTCAGGTGCCGCTCGTCCGCCAGACCTGGCTACGGCGGAAGAAGAGTGGCTACGTGGCGCTCCGCCCGGTCGTGGACCGGAAGAAGCAGCAAGTCAGGTTCGAGATGCTGACCTCGCAGGCGAAGACCGAGGAGGCAGCGATCAAGGAGTGGGGCTTCGACCCGGCCGGTCTGAGCGTTCGGGGCGCGACGACGTGCCCGTACTCGGGCACGCCGGTGACAACGGACCATGCCAAGAAGGCCGGCATGGAGGGGAAGCTGGGCGTCCAACTGCTCGCCGTGGTGAGCGTGGAGCCCGGGGCCCGGGGCAAGCGGTACCTGCCGGCAGATGCCGATCCGCTTGACCCCGGCGAGCTCGCGAGCCGCACGACGACGCGCCTGGAGGCGCTGAAGAAGGCGGGGCTGTCCGTTCCCGACGAGCAGCTCCCGCTCGATGACAACCGCAACTTCTGGACGCCGAACTACGGCCTGACGACCTACGGCAGCCTCTTCTCTCCCCGCCAGCAACTCCTCCTGCTCACCATCTGCCGCAACGTCCGTGAGGCGCACCAGAAGATCGCCACCGAGGACGGCGATGCGGGGTTCGCCGGCGCCGTCGCGGCGTACTTGGCCCTGCTAGCCGGGCGCGTCGCCGATCGAAGCACCACGCTTTGTAGCTGGCACAACGTCGGGGAGAAAATCGAGCCGACTTTCGGTCGTCAAGCACTGCCCATGGTCTGGGACTTCGCGGAGGCCAATCCCTTCGGCGGCGCTTCCGGTGACTCCCGTCTCGCGCTCGACTACATATTGCAGGTGATCGACCATGCGGCGGCGGCCTCCCCCGAACGCCCTGCGGAACTGGTCCGCGGACGCGCTCAACGTACACCGGTTCCCGATGCCTCGATCGACGCGGTGGTAACCGATCCCCCGTACTACGACAACATCTCGTACGCCGACCTCTCTGACTTCTACTACGTTTGGCAGAAGCGGGTCCTCGCGGGCGTGTATCCGGACCTCTACGCCACCACCATCACGCCGAAGAAGGCCGAGATCATCGCCGCACCGCACCGCCACGGCGACGACAAGGCGGCCGCCGCGTCGTTCTACGAGCAGCAGATGGCCGAGGCGTTCGTCGAGTGCCACCGCGTGCTCAAGTCCGGCGCCCCGATGGTCGTGGTCTACGCTCACAAGACAACGCTCGGATGGTCCACGCTGGTGGACTCGCTCCGCCGCGCCGGCTTCCAGGTGACGGAGGCGTGGCCCCTTGCCACCGAGATGCCCGGCCGTGCGGGTCAGCGGCAAACGGCATCGCTCGCGTCGTCCATCTTCCTGGTCGCCCGCAAGCGCGAGGCGGGCGGCGTGGGCGACTACGCCACGCAGGTCCGGCCCGAGATGATCCGGATCGTGGAGACGAGGGTCCGCGAGTTGATGGAGGTCGGCATCGGCGGCGCCGACCTGGTGATCGCCGCAGTCGGCGCCGGTCTCCGGCCGTATACCCGGTACGACTCCGTGGAACTCCAGAGCGGCGATCCGCTCCCTGCAGACCGCTTCCTCGAGGAGATCCAGCGCGAGGTACTCGAGGCGGTGCTGGCCGCGGTCTTCGAAGTGGATCGCTCCGGCGTGGGGCAGGTGGACCAGGCCAGCCGGTTCTACGTCCTGTACCGCTACCAGTACGGCGGCGCCGTGGTCGAGTTCGGCGAGGCGAACATCCTCGGCAAGGGCGTCGGCGTCGAGCTGACCGGACCGGGATCCCTCTCGGACGGCAAGCGGGCCGTGCTGAAGGTCGAGAAGGGCAAGGTGCAGCTCCGCGGCCATGACGATCGGGGCAACAGCGAGCAACTGGGCCTTCCGTCCGACAACGTGTCGGCCCCGCTGGTGGACGTGCTCCACCGGCTGCTCTGGCTGGTCGAGCACAAGCCGGCCGAGATCGCCACGTTCCTCCAGCAGGCGGCGCCAGACCTGGCCCGCCTCCGGCTGCTCGCCAACGCCCTGAGCGGTAGGGCGCTCGCCGGCGAGGGCGGGGCCGACCGTACCGACGAGCAGAAAGCGATCGACCGCCTGCTGCCGCAGTGGAAGAAGCTGGTGGAAGAGCCGGCCGGCGTCCAGCTTGCGTTGAAGGGGTGAGCCATGAGCGGAGCGCACGAGCTGAAGCCCTGGGTCCGCGTCGCCGTTCCCCACGACGACATCGTCGCCGGGAACTTCGCCCTCTCGATGTACGCCGCCAACCTCGGGCAGGTGGACTCGGGCGACGAGCGGTGTCCGGCGGTGTACCGCGACCCGGTCGCCTTCTACCGCGCCACGCACATGACCGCGGCGCTGGAGGACCTCCTCCGCGGCGTCGCCGGGGTCCTGGCCGGCGGCGACGGCAACCGCGTGCTCCAGCTCCGCACCCCGTTCGGCGGCGGCAAGACCCACACCCTCATCGCCCTCCTGCACCTCTTCCGCCATCGCGACAAGCTCGACGCCGAAAGGCTACTGCCGAAGGGCAAGGCGGCAGCGTTCCCGAACCCGGGAAGAACCGTCGTCGCCGCGCTGCCGGGCCTGGACCTCGATGCGGCCGCGGGACGCAGGGTCGGCGACCTCCACCTGAAGACGCTCTGGGGCGAGCTGGCATGGCGCATCGGCGGAGCGGAGGCGTTCGGGGCGGTGGCCGAGGCCGACGCCGCCGGCGTGCAGCCGGGAGGGGACAAGATCCGGAAGATCCTCGGCGACAAGCCGGTGCTCATCGTGATGGACGAGGCGCTGGTCTACGTCGAGGCCGCGCTCGGCATCGGCGTCGGCGACAGCAACCTGGGCCGCCAGACGATGGCCTTCCTCCAGAACCTGACCGAGGTCGTCGGCGGGCTCCCCAACGCCGCCCTGGTCTACTCGCTCCAGCGCAGCAGCCGCGAGGCGCTCGGGGACGAGGGGCTGCTCCAGAGCCTCGACTCCCTGGTCAGCCGCCTGGACGCGAAGAAGGAGCCGGTCACCGGCGACGACGTCCTCCAGGTCGTCCGGCGCCGGCTGTTCAAGGAGATCGGGCCCAAGGAGATCCACCAGGCGGTCGGCAAGGCGTACGCGGCGCTGCTCGAGTCCTTCCTGGGCGCCAACGCCCAAACGGACGGCGAGCGACGGGCGGCGACCGACCAGGGGAAGGCACTGGCCAAGCGCATCGAGGACGCCTACCCGTTTCACCCCGAGCTGCTCGACCTGATGTACCTCCGTTGGGGCTCGCTTCCGACCTACCAGCGCACCCGCGGCGCGTTGCAGTTCCTGGCGACGGTGATCGGCGCGATCTGGCGCTCGGGCGAGGCGGGAGCGCTCATCGCCCCGGGCGACGTGCCGTTCGACGACGCCGACGTCCGGAACTCGTTCTTCACCCAGGTGGGCGAGCGCGAGGCGATGAACTCGGTGCTCGACTCCGACGTCACGGGGGGCAACGCCCGCTGCTGCCGCGTGGACGCCCGCCTCGCCGAGGACGCGCCGGTGTACAAGTCGCTCCGGCCGGCCACGAGGCTCGCCCGGGCGGTCACCCTCTACTCGTTCGGCGCCAAGCAGGGAGAGGACCGCGGCGTCGTCCGGTCCGACCTGCTGGCCGCCGTGCAGCAGCCCGGCCTGACGGCCGACGTGCTCGACGTCTGCCTCCAGCAGCTCACCGAGACGCTGCTCTACATCCACTCCACCGGCCGCCGGTACCGCTTCGAGAAGAAGCCGAACCTCAACAAGATGATCGACGACGCCGCCCGCCGCTTCGAGCCCGACGAGGTGCAGGCGGAAGTCCGGCGTTGGCTCGAGAAGCAGATCGGTGTCCGGGACGGCTTCGTCGTCTGGCCGGCGGGGCACGATGCTGTGCCCGACCGGAAGCCGCGGTTCCACGTCGTGTTCCTGGGGCCGGAGTTCGCGCTGCGGACGCGATCGGATCTGGAGAAGCTCGTCCTGGACTGGACGGAGAACCGCGGCGACAACAAGCGCCAGTACCGCAACGCCCTGGTGTTCGCGCTGCCGGCGGCGGGCCCGATGGACGAGGCCCGGGCGGCGGCGCGGCTGCACCTGGCGATCACGCACCTGCTCGAGGATGCCAAGCGCCTGCGCTTCGCCTCCGAGGACGTGGACGACTTGAAGGCGCGGCTCGGGACGGCGGCCAAGGGGCTCGAGGCGGCCGTCCGCCGGATGTACCCGACGCTGCTGCTGCCGGTCGCCGCACCGGAGTCGGCGAAGTCGCCGGTGCGGCTCGAGCCGTTCGAGATCCAGGAGTACCAGGCCGCCGGCGCCGGGCTTCTCGAGAACATCCACCGGCAGCTTGCCAACTGGGTGTTCGAGGAGAGGATCCAGCCGAAGAAGCTTGCCGACTGCCTCCACCTCGGTGAGGGCGAAATCGGCGGCAAGGGGCACTGGACCCGTGGCCCCGAAGTCATCGATCTGTTTTTCGGCTCCGTGCAGTTCCCAAAACTGCTGAACCTCGACACGCTGCGAGCGACGATCGCCGCCGGCGTGCAGAAGGGATCGTTCGGGTACGTGATGGGGGCGACCGAGAAGGGGGACGCGCTGGCGCTCCGCAGCGCGGACTCGCTCAGCTACGCGGAGAAGGACGTGGAGCCGGGGGACATCGATCTGACCTCCGGCAGCTACGTCGTGTCGGCCGACTTGGCCAAGCGGTTCCTGGCCGAGTTCGGCAAGCCCGAGCCGGTGGTACAGCCGTCCCGCCTGCCGGAGTACGGGCGCTCGTCGTCGTTGCCGCCGCCTCCCGTGACTCCCGCGCCCGGCGGCGCCGACCGCCGATCCGTACCGCCCCCTCCCGGCCAGCGCGAGGTGACGCTGGAGTTCGAGACCGACGGGGTCGGCCTCTTCAAGGCGTTCAAGGTGCTCCAGGTCCTCCAGGACGGCTGGGCCGACGCCGGCTTCGACGTCACCGTGCGGATCCAGGCGAGGTCATCCAAGGACCTCGACCCGCACTGGTACGAGACCGCGATAGTGGATGCGTTGGATGAGGAGGGGGTGGAGGTGAAGCGCCCGTGAGCAATGAGTCGCCGTTCCCGGCAGCCGAACCGGCATCGCTGTTGGAGGAAGACGTGATCGCCTACCTCCTGGAATGGCGGGCACGGGGATTCGAGGTCGTACGGGAAACTCGGGTCAGCTATCCGTGCTACTCGGTGATCGTCTCGACGCTCGGGCGCATCACGTTGCACCACGACGACCCCGTGTTCGCGAAGAACGTCTGGCGGATCAGCAACCGCGTGGACGGACGAAGGCTGGTCGCGACTGCTTCGACTCCAACCGAGTTACGGGCGCTGGTGGAAGGGCTTGCCCAACACGAGTTCGGCATCACGCCACGATCCGTACCTCAACCGCAGCCGTTCCGTCGCGGCGAGCCCGCAAGCAACATCGGCCGCCTCCGGGCACTGATCGGGGACTCCCTGGTCGAGGCGGTGTTCGACCCGTACCTCGACAACAAGGGCATCGAAACGCTCCTTACGCTGCACACCCTGGGCGTCGCGTATGCGCCGTCCCTTCGCCTCCTTGGCAGCGCCGAGAAGGCCGGCAGGCTCTGGACGGCCTCGTACACCCAGGCCTTCCTGACCGAGGTGGGGGCGTCTGCCGGTGCAGCGAGACACCAGCCGTGCAAGGGGCACGAGAACCGTCTCCTGCTCCTGGGTGGCGGGGACATCGTTGCGCCGGGTTGCTCCCTGAACAACTTGAACGTGGACGAGCGCCCGCACCGTGATGCGGACAAGGGCGCCCGAGCGGCATTCGAGGCGTGGTGGGGCAGAGCCACGACCCTCGCGTGAGCGTTGCCGATGGCGCAACGAAGGAGGTCACGGATGAACTTGGTCGCGAGACTCGGGCACGTCATCGTCGAGGTCCTCAAGGGTGAGGCCACGTTGATCGAGGCTGTCGAGTCGAACTGGTGGAATGACGACTACAGGAAGGGCAAGAGGATCCGTGGGCTCCCAGGCCGACGTGAGGCGCACTACGTGGCGCTCGTTGCCGCACACCTCCGATCCCGAGGATCTCGCCGGGTCATCCTGGACGACGACTACCGCGGCGATCCGACGGCCGGCCGCTGCGACATGCGGATCGAGTTACCCGGAAAGGCAGGCAGGCGTTGGTTCTGGGTCGAGTTCAAGACGATGCCGTTCGAGGACGCGACGGACAAGCTCCGATGGCTGCATGACGACGTGGCGAAGCTGAACGCCGCCGCCTCGACTCCGGCGAACCTCCCACAGGCCGTCGTGGCGATCGGCTTCGACTATCCAAGCGACGGACGGATCGACCTCGTGACTCGACTCCGGCACTTCGCCTGCATCCACCGCCTGGACGAATGGCCGTATCGGCTCGGCCAGGATGGTGTTGACGCATTTGCCCTTCCACCCCGAACGCAAGCCGAGTCGTACACGCGCTGCGTGGTCGGGTACTGGGCGCGAGTTTCGGCCAAGAAGTCGCCTGCCCGCGTACCCAAGGGGAAATGGTATCTGGTGAAGGACGTTGAACGCTGGGCGGCGAAACGGGGAATGCCGAGATGAGGAAGCCGCCGACGAAGCTGAAGAAGGTCAGGATCAAGCTGCCGTTCGTGGATACCGAGTGGGAGGCGGACGAGGCGGAGCAGCGGGTGCTTCGGGACCTCGTGGATCAGATTCGCACGCGACGGGCGTTCGAGTTGAACCGCTGCTCCGCCGCGGAACAGCCGGACTACTTCCTCGCCTCGATCGTCGAGGCGCGGGCCAGCGTGCGGGAGATCCTTGGCCACCTCCCCGTGACGGCGGTGGCGAGCCGGCTGTTGCTCCTCGAGGTCCAGAACCTGCTGGCCGAGGTGCTCGACGAGTGGCACCGGAGCGCGGCCGGGTTCGGCCGCGGGCTCTTGCCCTTCGAGGACCTTCCGTTCCCGGCCCGCCATCGCGTAATGGAGGGCTCGTGGGCGAAGATCGAGGAGGTCCGCCGGCGGCTCGACGAGATCGCGACGGGCATCGAGGGGATGCTGGAGTTGTAGACGCGCTTCGGCGCGGGCAGGACCGCAAAGACATGGTTCGCAGCGGCAAGGACCGGGAGATCGTGGTTGGCGTGGACGGCTGGCGTCGCGGCTGGGTCGCTGTGCGACTCGTCCAGGGCAGGCTGCCCGGGGACGGACCCTCCAGCATCAGGCTCTACGCCAGTTTCCAGGAACTCCTGAACGTGTACCAGGATGTAGCAAGAATCGGCGTGGACATCCCGATCGGCCTTCTCGCCCGAGGCGAACGACAAGCGGATGCGGAGGCACAAGAGCGGCTCGGATCGCGGCGTTGCACCGTCTTCCCGACTCCGCCGGCGCCGGTGCTCTACGAGACGGACTACGAGAAGGCGAAGAGGATCCACCGGCAGCTGGTCGGGAAAGGCCTGATGAGGCAGGCACACGCACTGCGGGTGAAGATCCTCGAGGTCCGCGAGGCATGCCGAGACCCCCGCATCGTCGAAGTCCATCCGGAACTGTGCTTCCGGGCGATGGCGAACAGCGTGGTGGCCGATCCGAAGAAGTCGTGGTCCGGACAGGTTGCTCGCCGGCGATTGCTGCGAGAGGCCGGCATCGAACTCCCCGACGACATCGGCAAGGCTGGCGCCGCTGGCGCAGACGATGTCCTCGACGCGGCCGCCTGCGCCTGGACCGCATGGAGGGTCGCTCGGGGCAAGGCGGAACGGTTGCCCGCGACGAGCGGAACGGAGATCGACTACGAGACTGGGCGGGAGATTTGCATCTGCGCCTGACTTCCGCACGACCAGCACGGGTAGGGGAGAGGTGCGACGAACATGTTGATCGAGGGATGGACCCGACGGAGTTGAACCGGGAGCCCGTGCGGATCGACCCCGAGGTGATCCGCTCCTTCACGCGGGAGGGCCAGTTCGTAGGTGTGGCCGTCGAGCTGGCGAAGGAGACCGCTTCCTTCATCGTGATCGCCGGCGGTTCCGGGCACCCAAGCGCCGCCGACGCCGAAACTCTGGCCCCCTGGCCCCGCGACAAGGCGATCCTGATCGGCCAGTTCGTCAGGTTGTACAAGCTGTTCAACGGCCTCATGACGGAGGCGTGCAAGGACCGGCTCGAGCTAGCTTTCATCTACGTCCGCCTGATCTTCGAGACTGCCGTGAACGTGCGGTCCGCCGTCGGCCCCGGTGGCGCCGCGTTCTGCGATAGCTACGTTCGGTCCTCGCTGGCGACCGAGAAGGAGCTGCAGGAGCGAATCGAGGACAACGTAGCCGCCCGCGGCGGAGAGATCCTGCCGATCGAGGCCCGCATGCTGAAGGGCATCGCGGCGTCCTTCCGGCTTGCCGGCGTGGATGCCGCGTCGGTGGCAGCCGGACAAGACGGGCGCAGGGTGCAGTCCGGCCTCTACAAGCGGGCCTGCAAGGTCGGGTGGAAGGACCTGTATTTCGGGCTGGTGTCGATCGCCTCGCACAGCGTCCACGGGACCTGGGACGAGCTGCGCCGCTATCACCTGCAGGAGGTGAAGGGAGGGTTCCGCGCCGCATTCGAGTGGGGCGTCACGCGCCCGCAGATCGTTGCTGTCGCTTCCTTCGTGGCATTGCACGCCGTTCGAGACTTCCTGACCACGGAGTTCGGAGACGACGCTCGCGATCAGGCGGCGCAAATCGACGACTGCCTCCGGCGGTGGCAAGAGTTCAGCGAGTTGCACGAGGAGTTCCTGACACCAGACGGGATCGCCACGTGATCGGTCGCCCGGCAGCGGCGCCGCCAGGTCTGGGGCGGATGCTCGACTGAACCCAGGAGGTGAAGAATGGCGAAGGAGACAAGGGGCACGGAGTCCGAGGTCGGTGAGATCGTCGCCGACGGCGCGACGAAACTGGCTGGACTTGCCGCGGCGGCCGCATCGGCATCGCCAATCGCGACGGCCATCGTGACCCGAGGTGCCGGGGCTGCGGCAGCAGCGCTCGCCAAGAAGGCGATCGGTCATTTCGCCGAGTCGGCGCAGACGCGGATCCAACTCTGGCTGGAAAACGTCGGTGCTGCGATGAGGCACGGATCAGCGGACGACGTGCTACGCGAGGTTACGGAGCAGCTTGACAAGCCCGGCGTCCAGGACGAACTGCTCCAGGTCTTCCGCGACCTCCTGGCGACTGCTGACCAGGGGGTCGTGCCGTGCATAGCCCTTCTGTCTGCCGAGTACCTGCTGAACGATCGCCGTCCCGATGCCTTCCGCCGCCAGATGGGTGGCCTTCTCTGCGACGTCACCGCTGCCGAGTTGCCGCGACTCCATTCGTTCCTGCGGAAGGTAGTCGATTCCGGTGATGCTCGCCGAGACTCGGTTCTGGTCGTGCTCTTCGCCCCCACCCTCCGCGACGAACAACGCGTTCACGACATGGACGAGATCGGCCGACATGCCGCAGTCGAGCGGGGTGAGTGCGAGCCCGTCGGTTTCAAGGCATCACCCGATCTGACGCGCTTCCTTTGGTTGCTGAAGAAGCACGGGCTCGCCGGGGAGGGGCCCGTCGCCGTCGGGGGCAGCCTGTCGGGGTCGAACCTGGCTTTGGTCGAGCGGCCGATCATCGGGCGGATCCTCCAGTACCTGCAGCCTGGCGTAGCCACCCAGGAGGCCGGGTGAACAGGGGGCACCTGTAGACACCCCAGCGGCGGTGCAAGTCCTCGACCTCGCTCAGCAGCTTCCGGCCATCCCCCAGGGCCTCAACGTCTCGACCGGGGGAACGACATCCGCGCCGCCCGGATCCAGGTCGTGCAACTCGAGGCCGGTGACGGCGTCCTCCCGTCCCCAGAGGATGATGCGGCAGCGACGACCCGCCGGCGTCACGCCGATGGCCTTCGCGATCCGGCGCTGGGTCCCGGGGCCGCGATCCTCCTCGAACTCGACGCTGGCGCAACCGCAGGGACAGCAGCCGACGACCCGGAGCCGATGGACGCTCCGCAGGAGATCCTCGCCGAACTCGCGGAACGTCACGTTCTTGAGCAACCACGAGACCACCGCCGCCTCGGCCTCGGAGATGCACCGTTCCAGGGAGACGTGCAGAGGATCGACCGCCAACTCGGCCTCCCGGAACGATTTCACCAGATCGGCGGGGACGTGATCAATCTTCGCCAGCAGCGCTGCCCGCTGCGGCCGGGCGCTAGGCGGAGGTGGTGCCGCCATGTCGCCGCGGACGAAGGCATCGCTGGACGCGCCGCGTCGCCTACACCATCATCCCCAGCGGCACCGGCACGATCATCTCCCGTTCGACGGCGACGCCCCCTTCCCCGCGGGCCGGATCGCCTCCGACGCCCCCGGAACAAGAATCGCCCTCCTTCGGAGAATGCGCTATACACCGGACATGTTCTCCCGCCAGCGCACCCTCCTGTCCATCGTCGAGGCGGCCGGCGGCCGAGCATCCCACCTCCACCTGACGAAGTGCGCCTTCGCCGTACGCCAGGAGACGGAAACCTGCGGTGGGGACAGCTTCTACGACTTCCTGCCCTACAAGTACGGCCCGTTCTCGTTCACCCTCTACCAGGAGGCGGCGAAGCTCTGCCGCGAGGGCCTGCTCGCCGAGGCGGACGGCGACACCTGGATCCTGACCGACGCCGGGCGGACCCACGCCGCCCACGTCGGTCGCCAGGTCGCCACCGACGTCCGCTCGGTCGTCTCGAAGGTGGGACGGTTGCCGCCGGCGGAGCTGCTCCGCCGGACCTACGATCGATACCCCTGGTTCACCGTGCTGAGCGAGGTCAGGCGGAAGCAGGCTCGCCCCGCGGGCACCCTCGCGGCCTGGACGGCCGGGTACGAGGGCCTGTCCGTGGACGCCTTCCTCAACCGGCTGATCGAACGCGGCATCCGGAGGCTGATCGACGTCCGCCATCATCCGGTCGCCCGCCGCTACGGCTTCCACGGCCGGACGCTCGCGGGGCTGTGCGGCAAGGTCGGCATCGAGTACGCCCACCTCCCGCAGCTCGGGATCCCCGGGCACCTCCGGCGTCACCTGCGGGGGCCGGACGACTACGCCGCCCTGTTTGCGGACTACGAGCAGTACCTGGACGAACACGAGGATGGAGTTCGGCGCGTGGCCGAGATCATGAAGCAGAAGCCCAGCGTGCTGGTCTGCGTCGAGGCCGATCCGGACCGCTGCCATCGGACTCGGCTGGCCCGGAGGATTGCCGCCGTCGCCGGGCTGGCCGTCGGGGATCTCGGGACGGGATGAGCGCCGCCACCACGAGAACCCGCGTGCTGGTCACCGTCCTGACCTACCCGCACCCGTCCGCGAAGTACAAGGAGCTGGTCTGCACTGCGGGCGTCACGGCGGCGGGGGAGTGGATCCGCCTCTACCCCGTGGACTACCGCTACCGGCCCGCCGGTGGATCATCGCCCCATCCGCTCGAGACGCACCACCCTCTGGCCATTCATCCACCAGAAGTCGAGCGTCCTTGCCGAGCAGTCCGGGCCTTCGGTCCAGGGCGAGCCGGTCCCCGACCTGCCCATGTGGTGGCCCCCCAAGCCAACGGCACCCCAATCCAGCACCCGGCCATGCAGTCCTGCCCCGGTTTCTTGACGGATCTGGGGCGTTTGGGGTACCGATCCGGCCATGGCGAAGATCGGCATCAGTCACGGTGGTGAGTCCGCCGAAGAACGCTATCGCAAGGTCGTTGGTGCATCCAAACCCGAGAAGAAGGGGCTGGGTGACGCCGTGGTCGAGGGCAAGTACGTGGAGGTGAAGCGGGCATCCTCGAACACGCTGAATCAAGTCCGGGCCGTGAAGTACATCCCCCTGGTGGCTTTCGACGATCGGACGGCGACTTGGTACGTCGTTCCGGCACACGTTGTTGTTGCACTGGTCAGTTCGAAGAGGCGCGGCCAGCACACGGAAAACCCTTTCGAGTCAGCAACGCTGAGCATCAAGGATCTGAGGGACTACGCGATTGGCGGGGAACGGGACCTCCGGGCGAAGACGTTGGCCGCCATCGCCTCGGCGGCAAAGTACCCGGAGTTGGAGAAGGCGATGCGCTCCATTCTAGCGGCGTCCAGGGAGTTGGCGGGGAAGTCGATCGCCAAGGTCCGGGAGATCGTGGAACGCCACAAGCTGCTCGGCTAGGTTCGTGTCTAGAAGAGACTCGCCTGTCGATCGGCGGGCGCCGAGAAGCCGATCGTCTCCGGCGAGTGCGGAGCGAGTCTCGCAGCCATGACCCGGACGGCCTGATCGCTGTTGTCGACGAGGACGAATCCGCGACCACTTCGAGCCGCTGCCTCACCCACCGTTCCGCTCCCGGCGAAGAAGTCAAGCACGATGTCCCCGGGTTCCGAGTGGACCTCGACGATCCGCCGGAGGATGCCCAGCGGCTTCTGGGTGGGGTACCCGGTCTTCTCGTGGCCGTTCGTCGGGACGATCGTGTGCCACCAGACGTCGGTAGGTGTCTTGCCGCGTTCAGCCTTGTCCTTGGACACGAGCCCGGGCGCCATGTACGGGATCCGGTCGATCGCGTCGTAGTTGAAGACGTAGTGCTCTCGATCTCGGACGTACCACAGAATCGTGTCGTGCTTGGCCGGCCAGCGGCTCTTCGCTCGAGCGCCGTAGTCGTAGGCCCAGATGATCTCGTTCATGAAGTTGTCGCGACCGAGGAGACCGTCCAATGCCACCTTGACGTAGTGGACTTCGCGGTAGTCGAGATGGACGAAGAGTGCGCCATCATCCGTCAGGCATCGGAGCGATGCACGGATCCGGGGCAGAAGGAATGACACGAAGTCCTCGAAGTCGTCCTCGTACGTCGGGCTATCGATTCGCTCCACCACGTACCGCCGCCCGCCGAAGCCGATCCGGTCGCCGCGTTCGAGGGTCGCTGTCGCACGGATGCGCTCGCGCTTCTGCCGCCGACCCGTATTGAACGGCGGATCGATGTAGATCAGACGAGCAAACCCCGTCGGAAGCGTCTCGAGAACGGAGAGGTTGTCGCCCAAGATGATCTTCCTCATCGCTTCCCACCATACCCCCGTTTCGGCTTCCCGGTCTACTGCCCGCCAGCCCCGGCCACCCCGGCCGGTGTAACCATAGTGTAACCGGCCTGGGCGTCGGATGCGGCTTTCTGCGGTCATCTGCGGCGATCGGGCCGAAGGCAACCCCGCAGGAACACGGGATTTCGGCGAACTCAGTCGTTCTGGGGGTCTGGGAGTCGGTGGTTCGAATCCACTCGCCCCGACTATCAAACTCGTGATCGTGCTCGCGCTCGCGCGCAGCCCGCGCCCGCGCACCGCAGCCCCCGCTCCCCGACCGCGGCGGACCGGGCCCCCCCGAACCTCGGACCGCCGATCACTCGTACGACAAACAAAGACCCGACAGCGGCGTTCCCGGCCCCGCGCAGAAAGAACTGCTCGGACAACCCGCGTCGCCCGTGCACCGCACCGCGCAGAACGGCGGCACACCCGGGTCGTCCAGCACGCAGTCCTGCCCCGGAACGCAATCGTCGCCCCGACAGCACGGCACCCCGTCCGCCGGCATCCCCGGCGCACAGTAGCACCGGACCCCCTCCCCGTCGCCGCAGTCGCAGACGTGGCCCGGACCACAGTCGTCGCTGGATTCGCAAAGGTCCTCCGACCGCGTCTCGCACACCGCCGACGGTCCGTCGTCCCAACTCACGCACGACTGGCGCGGCTCGCATTCGTCGGCGTCGTTGCACGTCCGCTGGCACGCCCGCTCCGTCGCTCCGGCGATCGTGTAGTGCCCGACGCACCACAACCCGAACTCGCACTCGCAGTCCCATCTGCACTCGAACCCCTCGCGCACGTAACGCTCCGGCCCAAGGCAGCCGCAGGTCGTCTCGCACGGCAGGATCTCCAGCGTCGTGCTCGCCGGGTCGCCGGCCGGGCCCGCGGAACCGTCCCGCACCGTCCAGACCCCCACCGCCAGGTCCGGGAGCGCCACGAACACCGCCGTCGGCTCGGACGGCGCGCACGGCCCGGCCAAGGCGTCCTCGTTCCTCCAACCCTCCACCACCACGGCCGCGACGCGGTCCCCGGAACCGGCCTCAACCAGGATCCGACCCAACTCGATGCAACCGGGAGGCCCGACGTTCACCCACGCCAATACCCGCGCGGTCTGACCCACGATCACCTCGCCGTCCGAGGCGTTCTCGAGCCGCTGGATCTCCAACGTCGTGCGGACCCAGTGCTGCGGCGCACCGCACGACCCGCCGTCCACCCTCGAGTCCGTCGCACCGTCGGTCGACACGTCGGCCGCCGTATCCGTACCCGCGTCCGCGTCGCCACCCTCCCCCGTCGTCGCCGAGGAATAACAACCCAGGCACAGGACGGCCCCGAACGCCCACCCCCGGCGATCGCTCCAGCCGCTCATCATCGCACCCTCCGCACACCAGGATAGCAGGCCGTCCGCCTCCGTGCACGGACCGCCGGCCCGCCGAATCACCCCGCGCCCGACGCCCGCCGGAAGTGCTATGCTCGCAGGACCCGCCGGCGGTCCCGGATGCACGAACCCCGGAACCGTCGCCGCCCACGCCGCGCGGCAGGAGGTGCTCGTGACCCCCAACCAGATGATCCCGCTCCCTATCCGTCCCTCGCTCGCCCTCGCGGCACCCGCCCTGATCGTCCTGGCGGCGACCGCCGCGACCACCCTGCACGCCTGCGGCGGCTGCCCCTGGCTCCACGCCTCGCCCGTGTCCGTCGAACCCTCCATGCCCTGCCTCGAACTGGGCATCGCCGATACCACCGGAGAAGGCGACTCCACCGGGTGCGTCGACCCCGTCCTTCACGGCTGGAACCACTGCACCGAAACACTCGTCCTGCCACCCGCGGCCCCCGGCAGTCCCGAGGTCTCCTTCGCCCCGGGCGACCGGATCGTCCACGAAGTCGACCTCGGTACCTCGATACGGCGCGAGAACGACACCAACCTCTTCGAACTCCCCGCTCGCCTCGGCACCACCGACATCATCATCCGCTTCAGCGTCTGGTAGCCGGAAACCTCGCCGGAATCCACGACGCTCCGTCGCACGACGACACGACCGGCGCCCCAACCCCCACCGCCGACGACGACCCCAACCCCACGCTCGGTTGCGCCCGTCGCGGTCCGCAAACCGCACTCGACATCCACGGCCGGATGCCCGACCCGCCCGAAGACCCCGACGACTCCCTCGGCCCGTTCGAACCCCCGACCCGACCCACCCCTACTCGACCCAGTACTCGACCACCGTGAATTCCTGCCCCCCCAGCACGAACGGATGCGCGAACAGCCCGAACGTGTACGCCCGCCCCGGCGTGTAGCTCGCCGACGGAATGTCGCCCACCGTCCCCTCGTAGAACGTCGCCTCCGTGTTCGTCACCGTGTGCTCCCAGCCGTAGTGGAACCCGGCCGACGTGCCGAACGTCACCCCCCCGGCCCCGACCTCCGCCTCCGCCGTCACCGAGAAGTCGTACGCCGTCCCCTCCCCCACGCTCTCGCTGCGGCTCACCGTCACCGCGATCGAACCCGAACCCACGCCGACCGGCGTGGCGATCGAATACAACCCGCCGTCCGCCAGCAACGCGTCCCGGTCCGCCCGCGTCGGGTAGCTCGACACGTCGCCGATGGCGTGCCGGAGGACGCTCGCATCGATGTCCGGAAACTCCCCGTTGTTCGCGTTGTAGAACTCACGCGAAACCGACAACGTCTGCAACTCCCGGGGCACGTTGATCGACATCACCGTCCCTACCTCCTCCGGCACCGGCGACGAGACGATGTCGTAGTAGTAGACGTCGAACGGCACCGCCGTGAAAATCACCTTGTCCTCGTCGGGACCGCTCGTGTACGCGATCGACTTCTCGACCTCCACCCCACGCGTCGAACTCCAGTCGAACGCCTGCTCGAACGTCACCTTGAACGACGCGCTCGCTATGCCGAACGGGTCCGAGGCCTCGTACCCGATCGAGAAACCCACCGAAACCCCCATCGAGGTCGCCTCCTCCACCCCGGCGGCCGTCGAACGGCCGAAGGTCGTCCCGGACCCCTCCACGTTCTGCCCAATCCCGTCGTGGTACGGCGGACAGCCCAACACCGCCAGCGGCGTCGGGTCCGTGAACAACAACTCGTGCTCCCCACGGTACGCCAGCACCGGCGAGTCGTCGTCGATGTTCGCCGCCGCAATCCTCGAGCTGGCGTCGTAGCCCCCACCCGTGATCACGCGCTCGTTGGCGTAGCCGCCCGTCGCGTTCCGCCCGTCCACCCGGAACGCCCCGTCCCAGTAGTACAACAGCTCGTCCGCGCCGTCCCCGTCCACGTCGCCGCCCCAGACGTTGACGATCCCGGGCGAGGCGCACACCATGAAGGGGGGCGTGCCCGGGAGGAGGGCGTGGATGGTCGACACGGTGCCCTCCCCCGGGTCGTAGCGCACGAGCGCGAAGCTCGCGAAGATCTCGTTCTCCCGGCCGTCCCCGTCGTAGTCCATCACGGCGAAGCCGCGGGCAAGGCAGTCGTCCTCGGCCGCCCAGTAGAACAACGGCAGCCACGCCAGCTCGTGCCGCGCGTCGTCCCGCGCCGTCACGTTCCACGCGTCGTAGTCCCGCCGGTCGCCCAGGAACACAATCTCGTCCAGACCGTCGCCATCGATGTCCGCCATCCGTACGTCGGCGTGCGCCCGGTAGGTGTGACCACCGTCCAGCCCGCGCGCGTGCAGCACCTCGTCCGCACGCAGCCGCGGCGCCGACAGGTCCCCGTCGAAGATGTCGCAGTACGCGTAGCTCCCATCCTGGTAGGTCACGACGAACTCGTCCCGACCGTCCCCGTCCAGCTCCCCCGCCGCCACGTAGATGTCCGTCGAGGGATACTCCCGCGAGGTCACCGTGAACCCGGCCTCCAGGTCCTCCACCACGTACAACGTCGAGTAGCCGACGATCAGCTCGGCGCGACCGTCCCCGTCCAGGTCGCCCGCCGCCATCGTCGGCTGCCGGGTCGCATCGCTCGGCCGGCTGGCGATGCCCGTCGCGATCGTCGCCTCGTGCTCCACGAATCCGGCGGGCGTCCAATCGATCACCAGCAGCCGCAACGCCGTGTCGGTCGGCGCGTAGAACACGATCGCAATCTCGTCGAAACCGTCGCCGTCCACGTCCGCGCCCACCACGCCCTTCTGCGGGCTGGCGGTGGCCCAGCTGTCATCGATCGTGCTGTACAGGTCCGCCCAGCCCGCCCGCGCGTCGTCCAGCAGGTACTGGTGCCGTCCGGCGTGGTTGTACCGCAACAGGTACGTCTCCAGCTTCGGCAGCAACGTCGCGTGCGCCCGGCCCAGCGGGTGATACCCGTCCCGCAACGGCCCGCCCTCCGGGTCCAACGGCTCGTCGGGCGTCGTGTCGACCCCCAACCCCCCAAGCAACTCCTCGTGCGTCGTCTCGCCGTCCTCGCCGTCGCCGACGTCCTCCCCGTCCGCCACGTCCGGCGCGACCTCGTCCGCCGTCTCCTCCACGTCCGTCGTCTCGCCGGCGTCGTCCGGCGTCGCCTCCTCGACGTCCGATACGTCGCCCCCGTCCGCGTCGCCGCCGGCGGACGTCGTCGAATCGCACGCCGCACCGCCCAGCAGCAACAACGCAATCCCATACCCTTCCAGTCGCAGTCTCCGCAGGTCTTGCATCGAAACCCCCACGTCGCAGCCTCGCCGCCCGACAACGCCGACACCACGGCCGCTCCCCGGCGCCGAAGCAGCCTCGACCGATACCCGAAATCGTAGCACCCGCCCGCCGCGACGACAAACCGTCGCCCGCCGTCGCGCCCCGCCGTCGCCCCCCGGACCCGGACGCGCGTCCGAACCCTCCCGCCCGACCTCGGCCCTCAGCCCGACTGAAGCACCAGCAACGTCACCAGGCCGCCGACCGCGGCCAGCAACCCCGCCGTGAACATCATCGGGTGACGGTCCAGCAGCCGGATCCACCACCCCGTCAACCGCTTGGCGAACGTGATGTGACACTGGATCGGAACCACGCCCTCCGCACGGGAATCCAATCGGTCGAGCATCGCCTGCACCGACGAATAGCGGCGGCCCGCGTCCTTCTGCAGACCACCCTGCACGAACCAACGCAGGTCCATCGGCACCACCGGCTGACCCGGGTACGGCCGCGTCGCCATCACCGAGTACGGCTGGTGCAACACCCCGTCCAACACCTGCTGCAACGTCGTCCGACCCTCCAGGTAGTGCCGGAGATACAGGAACTCGTGCAGCAACGCGCACAACGCGTAGACGTCGCTCCGCTCGTCCGCCGCCTCCCCTCGCGCCTGCTCCGGCGACATGTACAACGGAGTGCCGATCAACGTCCCCGCCTGCGTCCGCATCACCCGCCCGCCGTCGTCGGCTGCCGCCTGCCCGGGCACCAACGTCGCCGCCAGGTCCACGCCCCCGTCGCCCAGCGACTTCGCAATCCCCCAGTCCATCAGCAACACCTCGCCGAACCGCCCCACCATCACGTTCGCCGGCTTGATGTCCCGATGCACCACGCCCCGCGCGTGCGCAAACGCCACCGCCTCCAACAGCCCGCGGAAAATCCGGACCCGCTCCTCGAACGGATACCGCCGGTGCGCCTCCCCGTCGCCCCCACGCAACCGCTCGATCAACGACTCGAGCGTCTCGCCGTCCACGTACTTCATCACGAAGTAGTAGTCGCCGTGCTCGTCCACCCCCACGTCGTGGATCGGGACGATGTTCGGATGCTCGAGCCGCCCGATCGTCCGAATCTCCTCCACGAACCGCACCAGCGCCTCCGGCGAACGGACCTCGCCGCGGATCTTCTTCAACGCCACCCGCCGGCCGATGTCGTGGTCCTGCGCCGCCAACACCTCCCCGGCACCGCCTTCTCCCAACGACCGCACGATCTCGAACCGCCGCCGACTCTCCTGGACCAGCTCCGCCCGGTCGTCGATCAACTGCACCCGCGGCAGAACCGTCGACCGAACACCCGGAACCGACGCCGGCGGCTGCACGAACGGTGCCTTCGGTGTTGCCATCCTGCGACCTCGCCGGCGCCTCGACGCCCCACCACATCCTAGCGCAACCACCCCGGACCGGACCACCCGCCTCCGAACCCACCGCTCCCACCCTCGCTCGCCGCGCCCCCCACCGGTCCCGAACCGTCCTCCGCCCTAGAACCGGAACGCGAAGCCCGCCCCCCCGTGGAGATGGACCGCGTTCCGCAACACGTCGAACCGCCAGCGGGAACGACGCCTCGGCCCACAAATACCCGCCCTGCAACTCCACCGCCGCCCCGAAACCCGACATCCGCAACGACGGCTCCTCCGCCCAGCGAAGTCCCTTCGCCCCCGGAAACCGTCAGCCCGAACCCGAACGGGTTGTCGAACTGGTGGCCGTACGACGCCTGACCCGCCACCCCGACTCCCCGTTCCACACCCCCCGTCGCCCCGACCGACCCCACCCCGATCAACCGGGCGGCGGCGGCGGCGGCCCCTCGCACGCACCCCGGTGCCGCCGCCACACGCCCACCTGCTGCCGCTCGCAGTCGTTCGCGTAGGTCGTCTCGTCGCAGCCGCACACCGGGTCGTACAGCCATCCGCAACTGTCGTCCGGCTCCTGACACCACCCCGCCACCCCGACCACGTCGCACTGCCCCTCCTCCCCCTCGCAGATCTCCCCCTCGTCGCAGTCGCCGTACGGGTCGCCCGGCTGGCACGGACCACCACCGCACACCCCCGCGTGGTCCAACCATACCCCCCGCATCCGCCGGTCGCAGTCGCTCGAATACGTCCTGCCGTCGCAGCCGCACACCGGGTCGTAGAAGTCGTCGCACCCGACCGGCCGCGATGCACACCACCCCGTCGCCCCGTCCAGGTCGCACGCCGCCGGCGGTCCCTCGCAGTACTCGCCCGCCCCGCACTCCGCATCCGACGAACAACGCGACACGTCCGCCACCACGTCCGACACGAGGTCCGGCGCCGAATCCACCGCCCCGTCGTCCACCACCTCCACCCCCACGTCGACCCCGTCGTCCGAATCCCCCCCCGAACTCGCGTAGCAGCCCGTCGCCACCCAGAACACCAGCAACATCGTCGTCGGTCTCGTCATCGCTCGCCCTCCACACCTGCCGCTCGCATCCCGCCCGACCCCCCGCGCCAACCCGCGGTCCATCAAGGCTCCCCCCCCTCGGCCCCCGCGTCAAGCGCACAGGAACACCGCCACCGCACCTCGACGCGCGAATCCAGCCCTCCTCGACACTCGGTCGCCGCCACCCCAACCCCGACCCGCTACCCACTCCCACGCTTCCCCCAAGAACCCCCACCTCCGCCCCCTTCCCCCGCCCTC